>DATFMK010000034.1:0-3918 GCA_035267005.1 Balneolales bacterium | reverse complement strand
TCGGAAGATGGAGCCACAATTTATTATCCCAGAAACGATTCCGTTATTCTACCATTTGGACGCATTTCTACCGACATTATCGCACGTTTAGAAGAATTGAACATTCCATTTGAAAGGGGGATGGCTATCGCCGCAACTCGTGTTCCACACGATGAAACTGTTCTGGATATTTTGCGTGAATCGGGTGGGGGGGCAACGGTTGAATATAATAAAGGGGCTGTGATGATTTTACCTCCGGGCGCTACCAAAGGTACGGGTTTACAAGCCGTTTTACATGAATTGGGATATTCTAAACATAATGTAATTGCCTGTGGAGATGCTGAAAATGACCGGAGTCTGTTTGAATTAGTTGAAATGGCGGTCGCAGTTGCTAATGCCACTTCAGAAATAAAAAAATTATCTGATTTGATCCTACCCCATCAAGATGGTGAAGGTGTACAGGTATTATTGAAACATTTATTGGATGGTAAATTACCGGAACATCGAAGACGTCCGGAACGTCGGTTGGTTTTAGGAGAAGAGGAAGAAGGAGTACCCGTACATATGGATCCTATCGAATTATTGAATGGGAATTTGGGAATTGTTGGTGCCAGTGCCAGTGGTAAATCCTGGCTTGCCGGGCTTCTATCAGAAGAACTTCTGTCGAATGGATATCAAATCTGTATCATCGATCCGGAGGGAGATTATCGTGGATTGCATGCTTTTCCCCATACACTATTGTTGGGCGGAACTGACTCATCTCTGCCACCGGCTGGGGATGTCGTGACTATCATGGAATATACGAATATCAGCCTGGTAATTGATCTCTCGACATATGAAACTGAAAAACGGGAAAGTTATGTCGGTGAGCTTCTGCATGGACTTGGAAATCTGAGAGCGAGAAGGGGCAGACCACATTGGTTCCTTATGGACGAAGTACACAATTTCTGTCCGGCCGAGGGAGGTTCTCTGACTGAACTGATATTGAAAAGTATGGGTAGCGGTGGTTTTGGAATCGTAAGTTATCAGTTAAGTCGGGTGGCTCCGGAATTGTTAAAAAAACTGGACCAATGGATTATAACTCGATTGACTGATAAGGATGATTTGCTATCGCTAAGAAAAAATCTCTCAACGCCAATATGCGAAAGTATGGATTGGACACAGTTATCGCGTCAGCCGGTTGGGAAGGCTTATTTTTGTAAAAATCATATGCTGCAATCTGATGAAGTACGTAATCGTCTTATTGAATTTGAAGTTGCGCGTAGAGTTGTGCCACATGTCCGGCATCTGCATAAATATCTGAGAGCTCCTTTACCCATGTCAAAACGGTTCTATTTCCATCTGGATGTTGACTCCAAGGCTCCCAGAACCGTAGCCAGTTTGTGGGAATTTAAAGAAGCCTTAAATGAATTATCCATTTCTACCTTACGATATCATCTGAAAAGAGAAGATTTTGAACGATGGCTGCGGGATGTGCTTCATGATAAAGAATTGGCACGCCGTATTCGGAAATTATCACATCGACCTTTGGATGATAAAGCTTTAAGAGAAGCAATGATCGCGACAGTAGCCGATCGTTATGAAGAATTGGAAAGTCTAATATGATCTAAATTCAAAAACGGCTTAACTTAAAAGTAAGGGTGGTGAATGTGGTTTATTTTTAATGTTTTGAAATATACCCACTCGCATTAATTCATAATAAGAGAGACCAAGATTAACAATGAGTGTGAACCGGATTATACAATCAGGAATGGAGATTAACAGCGAAACTAATAAAGAGAAGAATCCGGTTCGTGAATCTTATGCACTGACTACAGAAGAAATTGAGGAAATATTATCAGTCAATCCGATAGAGGGCTTAAGCAGACAGGAGGTTGAAAAGAGATTAAAAAAATATGGAAATAATGAATTACGTAAACATATTCCTAAAAGTGTTTGGCAGATTTTAATTGATCAATTTAAAAGTTTGATTATTGGGTTGTTAGGAGCCGCCTCAATGGTTGCCTTTATTTATGGGGAATTTATCGAAGGAGTTGCCATACTTGCCGTTATCTTAATTAACTCCATGATCGGTTTTTTTACTGAATTACGGGCAATCCGATCAATGGAGGCTTTATATGCCCTTTCCCAGGTAAATGCAAGAGTGAGAAGAAATGGACAGGAGAAGGAAATCCCCGCAACCGGTATTGTTCCCGGTGATATTCTGATTATCGAAGGAGGCGATGTCATTTCGTCTGATTTACGTTTAATCGAAAGCAACAAATTGCAAGCCGATGAGTCCACATTAACCGGAGAAAGTGTGCCTGTTGGGAAACAAAAAGAATCCCTTCCTAAAGAAACTCCGATTGCTGAACGGAAGAATATGTTATATAAGGGGACTTCAGTTACGAGAGGTTCAGGAGTCGGTATTGTTACGGCCACGGGTATGGAGACGGAACTGGGACAAATCAGCTCGCTTGTTCAGGAAACCAAGGAGGAAGTTACCCCACTCGAACATCGATTGGATAAACTTGGTCATAAATTAATTGGAGTAACATTAATTATTGCTGTATTTGTATCCATTTCAGGAATTTTGGCTGGAAAAGAAATATTTTTGATGATTGAAACGGGGATCGCACTGGCCGTCGCTACTATTCCTGAGGGACTGCCAATTGTAGCAACGATTGCTTTAGCCAGAGGGATGCAGCAAATGGCGAGAAGAAATGCCCTTATAAATCGGCTTTCATCTGTAGAGACACTTGGCGCAACGAATATTATTTGTACCGATAAAACGGGAACACTTACTGAAAATCGCATGACGGCCCGAACCTTTTTATTTGAAACAGGAGAGGTAAAAGTTGAAAGCCATAACGAGACAGCTGAATTTCTATTTAATGAAAAAAAAATTGATCCAATAGATCTGAAGGTCTTAAGAGAAGCGCTTGAAGTGGGAATGTTATGTAATAATGCCTCTTTTAATAACAATGAGGAGAAAAGTCAAAGCGGGGATCCCCTGGAAGTTGCTCTTATGGAAGTAGGATTTATGGCTGGAATTGATTTGAAAAATTTAAAGAATCGCTACCCTGAAGTGAGAGAAGAGGCCTTTGATCCTGAAGTCAAAATGATGGCTACGTTTCATGAAATCGATCACCAATATAAAATTGCGATTAAAGGAGCTCCAGAAGCTGTAATTGAAGGCTGTACAAATTATTTGGAAAAGGAAGGTTTAAAAGCCTTGAATGAAGAGCAAAAAAAACAGTGGATTCAAAAGAATGAGAAACTGGCGGGAGATGGATATCGTGTCTTGGCTTTGGCTATTCGAAATGCAGAAGAAGCCGATATAAATCCCTATGAAAATATGGTATTTCTTGGTTTGGTCGGATTAGCGGATCCACCGCGCAGTGATGTCAAAAATGCAATTGAACAATGTAAATCGGCGGGAATTAAATTAGTAATGGTGACCGGAGATCAACAAGCCACGGCCTTAAGTATTGCCCGGTCGGTAAATCTTGTTCATGATAGTGAATCAGATGTAATTAATGGCGACAGATTGGAACAGATCAGTAATATTTCTGAGGATGAAAAAAAGAAATTGCTCAACACATTAATATTTGCTCGCGTTAGTCCAAAACAAAAGTTAAACCTGATCGATCTTCATCAAAAAGAAGGAAATATTGTAGCAATGACCGGAGATGGGGTGAATGATGCGCCGGCATTAAAGAAGGCCGATATCGGAATCGCGATGGGACAACGTGGCACACAAGTGGCAAGAGAAGCCTCAGATATGGTATTGCAGGATGATTCCCTCGCTACCATTGTGACAGCCGTGGAACAGGGACGGATTATTTTTGGAAATATTAGAAGATTCGTGTATTACCTGTTATCATGTAATGTTAGTGAGGTTTTAGTTGTGGGGCTGGCTTCCATTGTGGGAGCTCCTTTGCCAATTTTACCACTCCA
>DATFMK010000033.1:0-4666 GCA_035267005.1 Balneolales bacterium | reverse complement strand
TAACTGACTACCATCTACAAACTCCACATGATCTTTTGCAATTTTAGTTAATATTTTATTCGTGTGTACTTTAATGGCACTTTTCTGAATCAACGGAGCGACATCGTTATGTACCCGCTCACCAACATCTTCAAAAAATATTTCGGCCGGACTAAAAACGGATATTGATGAATTATCTCTCAGATCTCGTTTACGTAACTCATGGTCGACCATAAACATGATCTCTCCAATTGGTCCTTCACATGGAGCATCCAGTTTTGGCGCCTTTACCCTGCTTCCCCATTCCGATTTTGCAGAACCGATTACTACCGGCCCGCCTTTAAAAATTTTCATGCGTTGCTTAACTTTTGGAGCTTCACTGTCATCACAAATTGAATATCCGAATTCGCGATAACCCGGTATGGCATCGTAATCTTTAACAGCGCCTACCATTAAAAACAGATAATCATAAGGTACTGGTTTTCGTTTATCCAAAATGACCTGATTTTTGGAGGTATCTATATGTACGGCATTCGCCTGAATGAATGTTCCATCCCGATTCTCAATAATGGGTTTTAAAGGAAAACGGGCATGATCGATCGGTTTATCTGAAAAAGCCACTTCAGGTAATGCAGGCCGTGCCAGAGTCGTACTACGTGGATCAATTAGTGTTATATCCACTTTTTCCGGAATATTACTTTGCAGATGGTAAAATGTCCGTAAACCGCCAAAACCACCGCCGAGAATGACGACCTTTTTCTTATCCATAACAACCTCAAAAGCTTAATGAACAGTGATCTCTCTTTATAAAATTAAGAAAATTAATGAAGTATAGTTGGTAAATAATTGAATATTAATGTGATTTTTTTGGACGAAAGACCGGCGAAGAACAACGTGTTTTTAGCTTTTATCGATTTAAGATTTTTAAAATTGCTTATGGATGATGCTATTCTTAGCCTGTGTGAAAAATTTAAATCATTTTATGATACCTTAATTAACGTGAGGTTTGGATAAGAATCGCAGAGTTGTAATAATTACATTGAGAATACGACCTGTGAAAATATTCCCGGGGAACCAGATACTTAAGTGAACCCGAAAGGATTGGGGACAAGTTCTCCCTTTCCCGGATAAATCCGCGACAGAAAGAGAGGCTCTTCAATATTACTCAACAACTCTTAAAAAATAAGGTAACTTGTTACTCGTATTGTTATTTTCACACAGGCTGTCTGTTATGTAACGAATATCCAATCATTAATCTCAGCGATATTCTGCTATTAAGTATCGTTTGAAATATTTTGAAACGCTCTCTGTTTTGAATCTGTTTTACCAATCTAATCCTTCGATGTTACCTTATTAACCTGAAATCATTTATAAATTATTAGGAGAATATATGAGCACAATGAAAGCCGTACAGATATCCAAAGCCGGCGGAGATTTTGAACTCGTAGAACGTGATATTCCGGAACCATATCGCCATGAAATCAGAATAAAAGTAGAAGCATGCGGAATTTGTCACAGCGACGCGTTTGTCAAAGAAGGACTTTTCCCAGGAATTGAATTTCCAAGAATTCCAGGCCACGAAGTCATCGGCCGCGTCGACAAAGTTGGTGCAGATGTAACCCAATGGAGTGAAGGTCAGCGTGTTGGTGTCGGCTGGCATGGCGGACATTGTTTTGAATGTGAAGCCTGTCGTAATGGTGATTTCATCAATTGTGAAAATGCCAAGATTACCGGTATCTCATTTGACGGCGGTTATGCCGAATACATGGTAGCTCCGCAGGAAGCCATCGCCAGGATTCCCGATGAGTTGGATAGCGCCGAAGCGGCACCTTTACTTTGCGCTGGCATTACCACATATAATGCATTGAGAAACTCAGAAGCAAAAGCCGGCGATTTGGTTGCTGTTCAAGGTATTGGCGGACTTGGGCATCTGGGTGTTCAATATGCCAATAAGATGGGATTTGAAACCGTAGCACTCTCCCGGGGAACCGATAAGAAAAAGTTAGCTTATGATTTAGGTGCCAGGCATTATATCGATACCGATTCAGAAAGTGCTGCTGAAGAACTTCAAAAAATGGGAGGCGCTAAAGTCATACTGTCGACCGCTCCAAACAGTAAAGCCATTACTTCCGTTTTAGGAGGATTAGGTCGGGACGGTCAGCTTATGATCGTAGCCGCATCGGGTGAGCCGGTGGAAGTTTCCCCCATGATGTTAATTGGCGGACGCAAATCTATCAAAGGATGGCCATCCGGACATGCGAAAGATTCGGAGGACACACTCAATTTCAGTGCCCTCAAAAATACATTACCGATGGTCGAAACCTACCCTCTGGAAAAAGCGGCTGAAGCCTACGAACGTATGATCACCAATAAAGCCCGCTTCAGAGTGGTCTTAACGATGACTGAGTGAGGGGATTCTTATCACCCTTTCTCCAACTGCTAAAATGTTTTTTTATGATCCTCTTACCCAATGATTATCTTAATGTTATCTGGCAAATAAGTTGATTTTAAAATCAAATACAATTAATTTAGACTCATTCTAAATATGTGGCAAAGTCACTTTTTAGAGAAAGGAGAAAGGTCAATACTTCGTAAGGGGTCCTTCAGGGATCCCTTTTTATATCAGCTATAGGAGTCTGTATGACTTAAATAAATCTACTGCAAATTCGTCAGATTTGGCCATATTCCACGCTCTTTTTCGTTAAATAGAATCACTATTCGCCATAAAAGGCCCCGAAACCGGTCTCAAACTGACAAGTTTTCGTTTTGATATCCTAAGTCCGACAGCCTCATAGACTTCAAATATTTAACATTACCGAATTATTTATCATCATGAGAGAAATGGTATCTTATAGCCATGATTTTACCTTAAAAGAAGGCTTTGCAAAACCAGGAATTTTATTCAATAACAAAGCCTGAGCGATTTCGAAACCGTGGCATATTTACCATATTCGAGTATTTTTAAGTCACAAAAATGAAATTATTGGGGATAAGAAAGGTTTTGCGAAGCCTTCTAAAAATAACTTTTACTTGATTTATTGATCATTCGGTATGATTTTAAATGATTTTTAATTTTTTTTAAATCAAATAAAATAGCATTTCAACTCGTTTTATATTATTGATTTTACGTATTTAAAAAGGACGGTAGTAGTCAAATAATGAATAAGGATTCGGATTCCCCAAAAATGAAAATAGGATTAGCACTCGGAAGTGGATCAGCACGTGGTCTGGCTCATATTGGGGTGATAAAAGCACTTACTGAGGAAGGAATCCATATCGATTATATGGCAGGAACCAGCATCGGTGCTTTGATTGGTGCCGTTTATGTTGGTGGCGGACTCGACCGGCTGGAAGAATTTATGCACACCGTCGACTGGAAGATGATCGCCTCTTATTGTGATTTTGTATTCCCTCGTGTTGGACTATTGCAGGGTGGAAAAATAAATCGCTTCATCGACCGGTTCCTGCCGGCAAAGACTTTTGAAGAAACCAATATCCCGCTTACCGTTGTCGCCACGGATCTCATAACTGGTGAAGAGGTGTTATTTAAAAAGGGCGATTTAGTTCAAGCGGTTCGCGCCAGTATCTCGTTACCCGGCATTTTCCAACCGGTAAAATATAACGGCACCTATTTAGTGGACGGCGGCTTGGTCAATCCGGTACCGGCTAATATTGTCAAAGCGATGGGTGCGGATTTCGTACTTGCCGTTGATCTTTCCCTCGATGTTGCAACCCGAAATGTTGGAAAACGTAAATTAAAAACACTGCGGCGAAAGAATAAAACCAAACCTGTTAAAAGACGCCGACGCACGCTAAAAGAAGAACAATCGACCTGGGTATTTAAGAAGCTTGAAGAGAAATATCGGTCGGTGGAGACTTCGGTAAAAAAAACTATCAATAACTGGAAAGACGACACGCCTCCAGTTGAAGAACCAGAGGAGCCTAATATTTTTGATGTTATGGCCAGTTCTTTAAATATTATGGGATATCATATCACTCAGCGTAATCTGGAATTTTATAAACCGGATATCTTACTTCAGCCGGAAATCAGTTATATCGGCTTGTTCGATTATGATGAAGCCAAATCCATTATTGATGAAGGATATCAGCAAACCAAAGAACGTATAGATAACATCTTAATGGCTATCGAAAATAATGGGAAAGAGATTATTTCTGAGTGATTAAAAATTGCAGCTTCTTATATTTCATTCTCTTTTACCCCTTTTACGTTACCCCTTCCCTACATAATTGTACCTATTGTTAACCCGAATTATTCACGTATACAAAAAGATACAACACATATCCTATTGTAAATTTAATAACTTATAAAAAATAACTCGTTCCTCAATTTTGAGGACACTAAAAAGAACTACGAAATTTAGTCGTGCACTGCGTTGACCTTCAAAATACTTATTCAACGTATCCTTGTACGTTTCATGCGCATTTTTAATCCCGAAAAGCTTCGGGACACAACTAAATTTCTTGGTGAATAATCCGGGTTAAGTCAATATGAGTTCGAGATAATAATTTTCTTAAAATTATGTTTTGATATGAATATTTAACTCAGAAGCACTCTGTTCGAAATGACCCTCAAAGTAGTTGTTATTCGTTAACAAACGGAACTATAGGCGTCATCTCGGACCCGCTTTTTTAGGGTGAGAGATCTTAGAAGCGTTAATAAGGGGAA
>DATFMK010000032.1:0-3247 GCA_035267005.1 Balneolales bacterium | reverse complement strand
AAAGGAATGACTTTTAAAGATATTACATTTCCTGCTGATTCTTTAGGCCAAACACTTCTTGAAGCTCGTAACCTCAATGGTTGGTATGTCATAAGCGGACGTGTAGATACCGGTTTCACTATTGATGCATATCCATCAAGTCAATCTGGATACACAAAAACAGCTGTAGGTGGTGGTAAAAAAATTGAGGCTACTGTAACGACTAAAAAGATTAATTGGACAATCAAAAATCCAACTTGATAAAGTATATTTGTAGGTGTATAAATGGCAAGGGAGTTGATCTCCCTTGTCATTTTTTAACCTGTTAAATGTAGCTGTATTTCTTTTCTGATTTTTCCTAACCCCATTATAAAATCATAGACTAGAAAACTATGCCTCAATTCCGTTTAC
This sequence comes from Balneolales bacterium, assembly GCA_035267005.1. Lineage (GTDB taxonomy): Bacteria > Bacteroidota > Rhodothermia > Balneolales > DATFMH01 > DATFMH01. The sequence continues at coordinate 2,857 of DATFMK010000032.1, read as the reverse complement.
GTGCTGTCAGTCCCCAGGGCAAAATAATTCAGAGTGAATTTGAAGCCGACAATAAAAAGTCAGCTAAATCTAAGGTTGATAAAATTGTCAGGACTAAGAGCATAAAAATACAGGCTCTTGATCAAAAAGAGAAGTACTTTTATAAGGTACGTAAATCCGGAAAACAAATAATTAAAGGGGAACAGGAAGCTTATAGCAAAGAGGAAGTTGAGAAGGCTCTTATTAAACTTGGATATAATATTGTCCGGGTAGAAAAGGAGTTGATTAAACTTGACCTTGGGGTCCCGACTAAAGAAGTCGTTACTTTTATTCGTCTTTCTGCTGATCTGTTAAAACAGAAATTGAGTTTTGATCAAATATTGGATTTGCTCTATGAGGATACATCTAATAAAAGATTAAAAACGACCATAAAACAGATTCAGAAAGACCTTAAAGATGGGAAAGAGGGACCGGAAGTTTATGGCAGACATAAAAATGTATTCGGTAAGTTCGCCTCCTATATGTTAGGGGTCGCTTCTACCAGTGGTAATATGTCGCAGGTATTTGAAAGTACGGCTAAATTTTTGGAACGCAACGCAGAATTCAAGAAGAATTTGCGTAAATCATTAATGATGCCAACCATCACCGTATTAGCTGTAATTGGTGTGGTACTGTTTTATGTAGGGTATATTTTCCCAAAAACGGCTGAAATGTTTCAAAAACTCAATGTTACCTTACCGCCAATGACAGCCGAGACATTAAATATCAGCCATTATCTTCAAAATAATTGGATCGGTATCACGCTTAGCATCGTATTTCCAATAGCTGCATTTATGACATTTGTCAAAACACCGGCAGGCAGACTATGGTTAGATAAAGTTATAATTAAGATTCCTGTCATCGGTGATTTAATTCACAAAACAAGCCTGGAAATATTTTCTCGTGTATTCTTTACGCTATATAGTGGATCAGGCCAAAATATCGAAGTCATTCGTGTCGCTGCTGAAGCATGCAGAAATTCATATATCGAACAGCAGATTAAATTGGTGGCTATAAAGAATATGCTAAAAGGAGGAATGGGACTTGTTGAAGCTTTAGAAGAAACGGGTGTTTTTACACGGACGGCTTTATCCCGTTTTCGATTAGGAGCTGAATCAGGAGCCTTACGTGAAAATGCCAAACAATTGGCAGATTATTATGAAATACAGACCACGTATAAACTTGAAGCAGCGATCGATCTGATAAATCTTTTTGTCAATTTCTTCATCATGATAGCACTTATTGGAATTACGATCGTGTCCTCTGAAACAGCAGTTATCCAACCACATGTGCCAGGGATGTAATTAAAAGGATTGTAGGGTATGGCAAAAGTAGATACGAAAAGACATATTGGCGACATATTACTTAGGCGGGGTATTATTAATGAATACCAGCTTAACCAGGCATTCAATATTCAGCAATCTGAATCTGATGATTCGCCACGTCGTCTTGGGGAGATTCTGAATGATGATCTTGGCCTGGATCGTCATCTTGTAATGAAATCAATTGCTGATGTTTTTGCTTTTCGTGAAATACATTTCGATAGTAATGGTATTAGCAGGGATGAAATAACCCGCATCAAAAAGCTTACAAGAAACCTGGATAAAGATGTTGTTGATGAATTGATGCTTCATAATGCCATTCCTTTTCAGGCCAATGAGAAAAGTATTACGATTGTCGCGGCAGATCCTACCGATCCGGTAATACCAAATCTGACAGCTCAATTGCCATTTAAGCAATATGAAATCGCGTATTGCCGCCTGGAATATATGGATCAGATAATTCAGAGTGTATATGAACAGAAGAATGAATTTCTGGAAACTCTGGATGAAATATCTTATGAAGAAGCGGAAATACCGGATGATGATGAAACGGTAGATGAAGATGAGATAGATGCGGAAATCAATCAGAGCAGGCTAAATTCTTTGGTTGAAGGGATGCTTGTTGAAGCAGTTCATAAAGGAGTTAGTGACATTCATATAATTCCGGAGGGACCATTTATTTCGAACATTCATTTTCGAGTTGATGGTAAATTAAATTTGTGGCATAAAGTCGATAGTGTACGGCCGGAAGCTCTGTCGGCTGTTATTAAGGATAAAACCCGTAATGTAGACCGTTTTGAACGTGAAACCTCACAGGATGGATTTATTCAAAGAAAAATTGATTCTGTGAATATACGTTATCGTGTTTCTATAATGCCAATAGTAGGGGAAGAATTTGATAGAAAATTTGAATCAGTTGTAATCAGGGTCCTGGATGACAGAAAAGTAATAACCGATCTGAATAAATTGGGATTACAGGAAAGAGCTCAGAAAAGTTTTGTAAAAGCAATAAACAAACCATCCGGTATAGTTATAATTACAGGGCCAACAGGAAGTGGTAAATCGACTACATTGATTGCGGCACTTCATTCTGTAATGGATCCTTCTGTTAATGTACTGACAGTGGAAGAACCGGTGGAATATCTTATCAAAGGGGCCAGGCAATTAAAGATTAGTCCTCATATGTCATTCGATCAGTCAATGAGAGGTATTTTACGACACGACCCCGATATTGTTTTAGTTGGTGAGATTCGTGATTTAAAGACAGCTGAAATTGCAACAAAATTAGCTAATACAGGACACTTGACCTTTTCAACTCTGCATACCAATGATGCACCAAGTGCGATCTCAAGACTATATACGATGGGGGTTGAACCATTTCTAATTGCAAATGCTGTCAATCTTGTGATGGCACAGAGGCTTGTTCGCAAGTTGTGTGACCATTGCAAGGAGGAAGTTACAGATCAAAAATGGGAATATGGTCGCAGCATTGGATTTACCGATGAAGAAATAGAACA
>DATFMK010000031.1:0-2275 GCA_035267005.1 Balneolales bacterium | reverse complement strand
GTCCCCTGCTGCTCAGGCTCGAATAATATCCGAACGCATCCGGACCAAAATAGGAGAAATCACTTTGCAGCATCAGGGTTGGTAATTTTTGTGATGCATAAACTCGTGATAATTCTCCCTGTTGTTTACTTAACGATTCTGTTTGTCGTATATCCGGACGATTCTGAAGTGCAGTTGCGTATAATCGTTCAAATAAATTTTGTTTTTGGGTAATCCGGTTAACTGGGTAATCCGCAATTTTGGGAAGAAAACCGGTAGTTCGAAAATCCGGAACCGTCATCCCGGTAAGCATGGCAAGCTGATCCAGACTTTTATTGATTTCATTTTTTGCCATGGTTACGTCAGACAGGGCTTGTTGAAGATCGGACTGAGAGCGCAGAACTTCCGTTGATAGGGCAACCCCGTTTTTAAGTTTGGCCTCGTTGATCGCTCTTAAGCTTTTGTTAAGAGGAATGATGGATTGATAAATACTAACAATTTTCTGATACGCGAGAGACCGGTAGTATTGCTGTTTGACATTAACAACAATTTCGTGTTTTTGTTGTTGCAGGTTATTTTTTTGAGCAACGGCACCATACCGGGCCGCCTCAATACTGTGTTTGGTCTGACCAAAATCGTAAACCATTTGATTTAATTCGAACCGTGCAATAAACGTATTCTGAGTTCCCTGACGGGCGAGAACCGTATCCGTTTTGAATTCAATAGGAATACGGGGGGCTTGATTAGCATGACTCACAGATGTCCGAAAGAGGATGTTCGGATAGTAATTGGCTTGTTGTTCGGCTACGCCAAACTGGGCTGCATCTATTGCATAATTACTTTGTTTAATTAGAGCATTATGTTCGAGTGCGAGTTGAATGGCATCTTTTAAAGACAATGTCTCCTGTGCTTTAGCCTGATGTTGGAAAAAGCCCGCGAATAAAAAAATTGTAGCTAAAATGATTACTCTCATTGATTTCATGATCATAAAAGTTAACTGTTCAATCCCTCGATAATAGATATTTTAATCGCTCGTCTGGATGGCAACCAGCCACCCAGCAGTCCCATAAAAACAGAAAACAAAATTCCAGTGAAAATGAGCAAAGGTGTCAGCGTAATTTCAAAAGTGACATATCCAAGGCCCGTTAACGGTGTTCTGAATGTGATGCCTTGAAAAAATAGAGCAAGGACAGAGGCCAGTAGTCCTCCGGATATAGCAAGGATAAGTGATTCAATTAACGTGGCTAACCGAACAGATCGGGCCCGAAAGCCAATGGCACGTAGAATAGCTAATTCCGGCGCCCGGTCGGCAATGGATGCGTACATCGTATTCATTGCGCTGAAAATGGCGCCAATCGACATGATAATGGCTATAAACCAGGTAAGTATTTGGAAACCCTGAGCGGCAATGGTGCCCTGTTTAAAATAATCCTGTTCGGAAGTAGCGAATACGTTTAAAGACCGTTCATGATTCAGCTTATTAACAAATGTTGACATCATTCTGGGATTTTTTACTAAGGCCCAAACGCTGGTTACCTGAGGCCGGTCGAAAGTAAGGGCCATATTAGTGCGGGAGGTCCAAATCTCCGATTCAAATGGCGATCCATTATCCTCGAAAATACCTGTCACAATCCATTCGCTTTGTTTGGCAAAAAGTGGTGATCCCACTTTTACGTTTAAAGCATTACGAACTTCTTTACCGATGATGATCTCATTATTCGACTCCATCTGAAAAAAATGTCCATCTATGAGTTTAAGTTGATAGTGAACGCTACGTGCTTTATTTAAATTAACCCCACGAAAATTTGACTGTAACCGGATACCACTCATATTTTGAGCCATCACAGTAGCGACGGTTTCATTAGACATCACAGGTTCGGCGTTATCATCTAGTTTGATGGCGTCGAAGGTTCCCAAAATTTGAATATCCTGCTGAGACAGCCGGCTTTGATTTTCGTTTGTCGCATTTTTATTAATGATAAAGAGCCGGTCCGGTGCACCCGAAGAAATCAACGTTTTGTTGACGCCCTCAACCATCGCCAGTAAAGAGATAAGTGCGAGGACAACCAGGGTAAATGATATAATGGTCATTAACGTAGAAGTTTTACGTTGGAAAAGGCTGCGGATGATATAGATGAAGGGAATTTTCATAAATTGTGAAGAGCCTTTATGACGTTAATTTTTGAGGCATTATATGCCGGTATGAAGCCGCTTATGACTCCTAACAACAACGAAATAACGATGCCCGTGATGACTACGCGGGGGTGAACGACAAAATCGAATGTCAGACCAATTG
>DATFMK010000030.1:0-4933 GCA_035267005.1 Balneolales bacterium | reverse complement strand
CTGGCGGAGGATTTTTCCTGGTTAGATCCCCAAACAACAATAATCTACGGCTGGGATCATGGTCTCCGTTTTTGGGAGGATGGATGGGGAAAACTTCCCCTGAAATTTAAGAAAATGGACTGGCAGGAAGATGTAGATGGGAAAATGATTTTGCCATGGGATAAGTTAAATATTGAACGAACGGTAGAAACGCGGCTGGACCATTTGGTTGTGCTTAAACGTGCGCCTGAAAAAAATGGTGCTCCCGGGATGCAGTCTATTCCACCTCATCAAGCGGTTCGAGTTTTGTGGGAGGCTACGGGCATTCCTTTAACGGAATTCACCAAAAAGGAAGTCTCAAAGGGTATCGGTCAGCTAATATCACATGTTGAAGTAGCGGAGCTGTATATTTAGTAAGCTATAAATTTTACCGATTAGAAGAGGAGGCCGGATATTCGATGGAGATGTTAAAGCATTTTCGGTTATTTCCTTCCTTTAATTCGGGGAGCACCTTTCCATCAATCTCAACCCAGGCGTGTCCCATAACATCACTTTCAACCTTATGTAGTCCGCAAACAAATACAGCCGGTTTCCCTTGTTTTCTAAGAAGCCGGTATAAAGATAGAGAACGAAGAAGGCAAGGGCCCGGGCTGCTAAGTCCTAAAAAGCGCAACGACCATTTGACGCCCCGCACCAAACGACGTTGAGAATAATGATGACCAATACTATTTTTTTGATCTGGGTCGGGCGTAAGTGTAGCGACTAATTTACGTATATCAGCACTTCGGCGTTGCAGAAGGGCTGTCTTTATCACGGCGGGTAACACGAACGCAACATCCATCAAAGCCGAAGGCGCATTCATAAGCTTTCGTAAATTTTTCTCAAATAATACCGAACCTCGTTCCGGTAAAATTTGCAGACTCCATTTTGCAAGCTGACTTATAGTAGGTTTGGATAGTTGCACATAATAATCCCATGGATTGCAGCATTCCAAAAATGCTTTTACCGAGCGATGGCAATGTAATTCTGAGGCGCGTTCCATTAAATCTTTTTTGGTTACTCCCTTCTTTTTAATAAGAAACCGAAGGTCAATAGGATCGTGAGGCCTTATCTGAAAAGTGTCACCCCAAAAACGTTGTAAGGCCAGTATCAAAGCAGCATCCACAGGTGAGGGCAGTTTTATATTGATACCTTCCCACTGATGTGTTTCTGCTTTTTCCCAAATCTGCCGGGTTATTTTGTGCTGTTTCCGGTTCCCAATCAATAAATTTCTGCTGTGAAATAAATGGCGATGGGCTTCGATATACGTTCCTCCATTCGTATTCTGTATTGTAAATGCTTCATGAATAATGTCTGCGTATTTCTGATCTCTGTGCAAATCTTTCATTGATTGCCATCCGAGATTTAAGGCAATATCAAACGCCTTTTGTTCATCCTTGGGATGAATAGCTATGTCCACATCTTCATGAAAACGCATCCCGGGAGCTGGATACATAAATTCGGAGAGATAAAAGCCTTTAAACAACAGTACATCAATACCTTGAGATGTCCACGCTTCTAAAATTTCCATTACATCTTTCTTAATAGCATAATGACGGTTCAGAAATCCCAGGTAATCTGGTTTGAATTGGTCTTTTTGCTGACGTTCTTTAGGAATGGCTACATAAGCGTAAGAAGCAAGATTATACTTATGGATGATTTGGGGCGACGGAATATCATCGCCGCCGAGTAAAAATGAAGGAAGTGATTTCATTTTGGGATTCACGTAAGATTGTGATTCGTCATTAATTTTGACATTTGTGATATATTTATATAATCGGCCTCTTTATTAGGATGATTACGTACATAAATTTTATTCCTCACAGATTCTGTGTTCAAAACTTACACGTTACCCACAAATTGACAAGTAAAAATGCGAATGGACTTTGGAGCGACGTGAATCGGTCAATGTAATGTGGATAGTACCTGCTATTTCGATTGGAGGTTTTCAATTAGAGGTAAATGCAACGCTTTTTTCCCCGGTAAAGTAATAGTAAATAATACTGTGAGTCCTTGAAATCATTTAACCATATTACTATACTCTAATGAGCCAGACTTAAGAAAGTCGCTTACAACCAGGTGTAGTATTTTATTATTCAATGGTAATATTGCTTATTTGAGTGATTCAGATAAGTCGTAAACCACTTAAAAAAATAATATTGCTGTAACTTTTCTTTATAGAATAACTCAGTTAAATGTTATTAAATAGCAGCAAATAATTGTTAGGAATGCATAAATTTTCGTTACCTTCGAAAGAGCTGTCTCATTTGGTCAAGCGTATCTACGAGATCAATATCCCGCATGCAAGTACGTTTGCCGAAAATCAGGTAGTCCCTATGGGCACCGGCACGATCACTTTTGTACTGAAAGGGAATCCACGGGTAAAGAGCCTAAAGGGCATACAGGTCATTCCCGATTTCATTTTAAGTGGACAATATTTTCCTTTTTTCTCTTTTGATAGCGATGTCCCGTTGTTGTATTATGGTATTGCGTTAAAACCAACCGCATCCTACAAGCTGTTCGATATCTATCTTGCTGATATTAAAAATGACTTTATCAATTTAGAGGAAATAATCGGCGATGAAGCCGGGCAGGTGCGTCTGAAACTCCTGCAAGCTGACTCCACCAATGAAAGGCTGTCGTTGCTTGAAGATTTTATGCTCCAAAAGCTACCGGTTTCGCCTAAATATACCCATTTGGATAAATTGGTTGATTTTATCTATCAAAAACAGGGGATATTGAAAGCATCCGAACTTTGTGAATATGCAGATGTAAGTCGGCGGTATCTCGAAAAAAAATTCAGAAAGATTATCGGATTTACCCCTGGGCAATTTATCCAACAGGTTCGTTTTAATTTCACTTGTGCCGAAATTGCAAGAAATGAGCGCCCGGTTAATGATGTATTGCAGAAATTTGATTACTACGACCGTTCCCACTTTATGAAAAATTTTAAGCGATATTATGGAAAGGATCTGTCTGTTCTCACCGGTAATAATATGAGCCTATTTAAAGAAGTGTATTCTAACATCCTGCACAGTGAGACTGAGAATAAATATTATTCCCCTTTTTATGCAAAAGTATTATAAAAATAAATTGCTGATCCTTTCCTGTCGTTATGAATTCTTTTTTGTCCCGAACTTATATCAAAATACCGGTATTAAAAGGAGGTTATTAACAGATCCATTCCCCAGACTCCTGTACCATATCGTTAACCCGAATTATTCACGTAACCCATAAGCAGTAATATATATTATATTGTTAATTAAAGTACTTATAAAAAAATAAACCGATCCTCGATTTTGAGGACGCTAAAAAGAGCTGCGAAATTTGGCCGTGCTCTGCGTTGCTCCTAAAGCTTTCGGAGCGCCTTGATCACGACAAAATTTCTTGGTGAATAATCCGGGTTAATTCCATCACAAATTTCGGAGATCATTATTAATGAGATGAAATAGTTAAATAATTCCCCTTATTTATTTAACTATTTCAAAATTCAGGAGCACAACCTCTCATTATTTTCCTGAATATTTGAGATTCATTCTAAGAAGCCTATGCAAAACCGTTCTTTTGCTCAATCTCTGCGGTTCCGTAGTCGCTCAGGCTTTGATATTGAACAAAATTCCTGGTTTTGCAAAGCCTTCTTTAATAAAAACGTGTATTACCAAAATAATATAAAGGTAATAAGGATGATAAAAGATAAGGGTTGAGTTGATTGCCATATAAAAAAAGACTGCAACCTTTAAAAAAGCCTACAGTCTTTATCTCTCTGAGTAGAGAATCAGGAATTAATTGGATAAATGGACGGATCCACCGGAAGTTTTCAGGATAATCTTGGGTCCGCCGCCCCTGACGGTACCATCAACACGGTCATTTCGCATGGTGCCGTTGAAATTCTGCAAATTGGTATGAACCGAACCGCCTTTTAATTCAAGGGAGTAGCCCTTGTCGGACGGTATCGATACGTTGACATTTCCTCCGCTGGTTTTCAGGGATACCTGGTTGGTTACTTTCTGGATTTTGGCTGAAATGTTGCCCCCGCTCGTTTTTCCGTCAATTTCGCCACTTACGTTTTGTAGGGAGATGTTTCCGCCTGACGTATGCAAGCTCAGTATTCCGCTGGCTTCTGCCACATCGATGGAACCGCCACTGGTATTGGCCCGGACTTTCCCGTTGACCTTATGAATCGAGATCCGGCCCCCGGATGTTTTAAGCGTGTAACTGCCGTTTAAATCCGTTGCATCGATATTGCCACCGCTGGTGTGGGTTTGCATGTTCCCTTCTAAACCCTGAATCGAAATATTTCCGCCGCTGGTATGAAGGTCGCCATCCGATGCTTTTGGGGTGTAGAGAACGAATGAAATACTGGGCTGACTTCCAAAATGAAATCCCATGCCGGAATGATGAGCGATCGCTCTGATTTCACTTCCGTGTTTGGATATGTCAATATCGTAACCTTTGAGGGCGTTATCGGATGGAGTCAAATAGTGTCCGCTTTTACGAACGTACATTTCTACCCGGACTTTATTACTGTATCGGGATTCAATGCGGATATTTCCGCCGCTTGTTCGAACATTCAACTGGATCGGTGTGCTTACGTTGAATTCTTTTACTTCATAAGGCTGACCGTCCGGCTGTTGTCTCCATCCATTGGCGTACGTAGATACGCATCCTATTAATATTGCTGAAAAAAGTAATAATGGAATGATTTTATATCGTTGAAACGAACCTTTCATGGTAACGAAATTTAGTTGATTCCTGAGTTTGATTAATGACATTATAACTGTACGGTAAGTGTGATGAAAAGTTACTTAAGGGTGGGATTAATTTTTATTTACTGATTTTAAAGGGGGGGGATTCCTCAGTTAAAGATATTAATTATTCTTTAACTAAATAATGTTAATCCGTGTTAGGATACTTT
>DATFMK010000029.1:0-2997 GCA_035267005.1 Balneolales bacterium | reverse complement strand
CCCCGGGCAACCCAATACCCATGCCATTTCCCGTGGAATATCCATCCATCATCGCAAGCTTTATGTCTGAAATACCGGGTCCCTCATCTCGGGAAGTGATTAAAATTCCATATTTATGATTATTGTTCACCAAACCGATTTCTATTTCCCCCTTATTTGCAAACTCTATTATATTTCTCGCGATCTCTGAAATTGCAGTAGCTATAAATGTCTGATCATTACATGAAAAGCCGGCTTCTTTCGCCAAGGTTCTGCCGGATTCCCTTACCTTTATAATGTCGCCACGCGTGTTAACAGGTTTTATAAAACTTTTAATGACCTTGTATTCCTTTACAGAAGCTGGGTCTAAACAATTCATACTACAGAGACTATTGGGCAAACTTTATTGTAATTCGATATCATCTAATCCCGATTGATAAATGCATCATGTATTTACAGATCATTGTTATCATTTTATTGGCAATGACTTCCTCGCTATGTGCTTCAAAAATTTGCAATTTTTAACAACCGGATAATATCTTTGTTAATGGTTATTGAAAACTTAAAAAAAATGCCCGAGTCTTATCCTATTATTAAAAAATAACCCCCGCTTTCTAATTTAGGAAAACAGAAAAGGGGCGTAACCGCTCATATGTTCGATCTTATTTTATAGTTGAAATATGATCCTTCTTATACCATGGATTAATCATTAATAGTTAATACCTTACACAAGATTTATACTTCCTGTAAAGAGGAGAAGCTTCGTCTCCATTTTAGCGACACGGAATCATCCTTAACCTTTCAAAACGGTTAGTTTTTCCACCTTTGTAACGCTAAATGATCGATGCAAGGTTAACCCGAATTATTCACATATACTACAAGGATCAATACATACCAAATTGAAAAACAATACCTTGTAAATAATAACGCTTTCCTCAAATTTGAGGAATCTAAAAAGAGCTGCGAAATTTGGCCGTGCTCTGCGTTAAATTTAAAAATGCTTAATCAACGTACCAATGTACCTTTCATGCGTGTTTTTAATCCCGAAAGCTTTAGGGACACGACAAAATTTCTTGGTGGATAACCCGGGTTAATCAACACGTAGTAGATTTGGTCTTATTAATAATGAATTGTTGCCTTTTCCATTAAAAGGATGGCTTCATCAATATTTAAAACCGTAGGAATATTCCCTAAGTCGAGTCCGAATTTAGCCATCGATAGTGCGATTTCCGGTTGAAAACCGGCCATAACCGTTGATATACCCATTAGGCGAAGTGTATCCTTTAAATCCTTAAAAATCCTGGTTGAAAATGAATCCATGAGATTTAATAACGACATATCTATGATTACTCCTTTTATTTGTTGGTTATCAACGCTTTGGGCGATATCATCCATGAGTTGTAATAATTCCTCATCACTAAGCGACTCCTGAAGTGGTAAAATACAGTAATTGCTGATTTTAATTATTGGCAGCGTCATGTTTATCAGACTGTCCTTTTTATGAAAAGACTAATTTTTCTGATCTGTAAGTTTGATTTAATTGTTTTTTAGCTTCTTTAATACCTCTGCTCAACTCTCTGAACGTAATTATTTCGGGCCATTTTGCTTTATGAGAAGCCAATTTTCGAGCCATGTTAAAAGATATTCCGGTAGCCATTATTTTTGTACCCATTATTTTTGCGGCAGACAGTGTTTCTCCTAATGATTTTATGACCTCATCGTCAAATGTTTTAACACCGGTCATATCCATTACCAACACTTGTATCCGATGATGTTTAATGGTTTCAAGCATAGACGTTGTCATTTGTTCCAATTGATAGATATCCAATTTACCTGCCAATGGAATGACCAACAAGCGTTCAAATAAGATAAGCATCGGAATATTTGTTTGATCGGCATCGACTTGCTGCTTAGTAAAATCCAACCGGTAAGCTTGTGACAAGCGTTTTGATAAAACGTTGATTAGTCGATCAGATACCGGTTCAAATACATCTAATATTTCATTCAGTTTATCAAAGTCATCATTATATTCCGATATCAGCGATCGCAAGGTAATATTACGGATAAGCGAATCTACTCCGGTTATTTCACAGTTTTCCAATTCTTTTGCGGACAACGTCTTTGTTAACACAAAAATATAGGATTCAACTGTCTCCTGGGTTCCTGTTTTCAAGGCTTCGGCATAACTGTCAAAAACCGGATACATATGTTCGATAAATCTTTCAGAGAGATCTTCATTAAACAAATAGTATTTTGAGATACGCTTCGCCCATTCTCTGATTAAATCATCTCTGTTTTCATACAAAAGCGCAGCTATTTCACGCAATAATGATATCCCTTTCTCATCCCTTGGCAGGTCAGGTAACATCGGATCATTTTGATTTTCATTACTATCCTTATCAGGCATGATAGCTGAAATTATGGGTCAAACGGAATGGCTTAAAGTTTACAACACATAGTTTAGGTATAATAGATTATTCAACCATATTTTGAAATATCATTATTTATGATTTGTTTGTGGCGTAAATTTTGACAGGTGTGGGAAACTTGGATGTTGTAATGCAGGTAATTATGCTGGATTATTAATGTGAATAAGCATTTTATTTTTGATGTTCTTAATATCCATATTCAATACTTACGATGTAGACACCCTCGAGACAGAGTCACCTTATTAAGATATTGATAAAATTCTATATCACTTCAAAACAAACTATTTAGAAGTTTATAGGATTATTTTTATCTCTTATCTATTGAGCAGGATTATTTACGATGTAATATCGAATGCTTACTAAAGCCTGCTCATCTCGTACAATGTATTCGTAATAATTACGCTGCCAAATACTTTCACTGAATCTTTTACCGTCTGGTGTATTTGCTCTCAAATGTGAAGTGTAATCACAAACGGGTGAATCTGAAAATTTTAAACCATACTCTTGACGAGCGAATCCATTTCTAATTTTCCTTATATAGTTGACTTCTTTGTATTCAAGTTCAGTAATTAAACCTAAACAAAAGCAT
>DATFMK010000028.1:0-2043 GCA_035267005.1 Balneolales bacterium | reverse complement strand
TGAAATTATTTAAAAAGTTGACATCTGCATATGCGGGTATAGGTGCTTTGGCAACTAATCCGATTTTTACCAGCGAAGAGTCTGTCCTTAGTAAGGAAATGCAAAATGAAATAAAGGAATCGGGAGCTGTTGGTGATATTGCCCTTCGTTTTTTTGATAAAAATGGGGATTCTGTCCACACATCGTTGGATGACCATCTAATCGGCATTACACTCGAGGAATTAAAAAAGGTTAAACACGTTGTCGGGATTGCTGGCGGGGAAAAGAAATTAACAGCTATCCGTGGCGCACTAAAGGGTGGCCTGATCGATGTGCTCATTACAGATCAGGTAACCGCATCAAAGCTTTTGGAAGCCGGGTGATGATTAGGCACATCAATCCATAAATGACCAAATAATTTATACCATTTCATCACTTTTTAGACCATTGATAATCTTTTAACGATAATCCCGCTATTGGAATATAGCGCTGCAGGTTAATTCTTCCCTGAAGCAGTTTGGTATTTCTTTCATTAAATTTCTTGACAACGGTTGCAGCCCCCAGAGCTGAAGATTGGGGCAATCGAACGGAGTACACTTCTTTATCAGGAAATCGGGTGGCCAACATTTTCATAAAAAGCTCATTTTTCCCAAAGCCTCCTGTGACAATTAACTTATTCACTGAAGTGTTTCCCATGGCCAATTTAAGTGACTCTACCTGTATCCAAACCAAATCCACCATCATTTGATAATACGCTTCTTCGTAAGATTCAAACTGCGTGATATCCCACTCTTGTTTATGGACTTCCGGAAAGGGACCGGAACCATGAGCCGTTTCCAGTTTTAACATTCGTTTTTTTTCAGGCTGTTCGATTATCTTTTTAATTTGGCTCACTTCCATTTTAATCTCTTTAAAATATCCGGGCTTCTTATGAAAATAGTCCCCCAGTTTTTTTGCCTGATACTCTAACTCTCCACCACTAAAAAAACGGGATGCTTTGACCGAATTGCCATTTATATCTTTAAAACACAGACAATCTTTTTGTAACTCATCAAAAGAAAGCGGTTCCGGGTTATATGGATTTAAAGTGATGCTCCACGTACCGGTCGATAATAAAATAAATGGTGATTCAATGGCGATTAAAAAAGGAGCTAACGCCGCTGAGCTGTCATGAATTCCTTTTCCCACTTGAATTTGTTGACCATCTATATCGACGGGTTGAGTTTTTGTTACATCTCCAGGATCCGGAAAAAGTCCATCAACTTTTTCCTTCTTAAGCCACGAGTGATATTGGTCCTTCTGAAAATCCCAAAGACCAGTATGGCAACCAATACTGGTTAATTCTGTTACAAATTCTTTGGTAAATAAATAACTGAGATATTGTGGAAGATGCAGTGTATAGGCGATCTTTTTATAAATTTCCGGTTTTTGATATTTCAACCAATAAAGCTGTAATCCGGAATTTAACATACCCATAGGTGGTGAGGCGGTTTGTACACAGAAATTATCTTTCCCGCCATAGTTACTATAAAATTGATCAAGGAGCTGTTCCGGATAGGGTTTCAGATAGTTATAAACGGGTGTAACAGGCTGACCTTTTTCATTTAAATTAACAACTGTTGCTCCATAAGCCGAAATATTCAGATCTTTGATTTCATACTTTTCATCCGACATTGCACTATTGAAGGTATCCAGTACCCATTGGTTCAGTTTATTAATGTCTTCACAGGGATAACCATCATCATCCACATTTTCTTCAAGGGTGGTCTGATTTTCATAAACGACATTGTATTCTTCATCAAATAACAAAAATTTCTTATTGGTTTTTCCTATGTCGAAGACAGCTGTAACGGGGATACTCATTTTCTCAAATTGATTAATTATTGGAAAAGTATGCTTATGGTTGCATAATCTAACCATTTATCAAAAGCTTCAAAGAGATAAATTATAATGAAATTTTATTCATTATTGAAATTTATTTATAAATAATTTGAAGAAAAGAAGGCGAAATTGTCTTTTGATTCATTTAGTATCACTTCATTCAAATTTATATTTTATATAAAT
>DATFMK010000027.1:0-5660 GCA_035267005.1 Balneolales bacterium | reverse complement strand
TACCGGAGGACGGTGTAAACCGGTCCAACCGGTAGCGAAACCATAAGCAGAGGAACCGTATGCGGGAAATCTGCTCGTACGGATCTGTGGGGGAGCGGGGAGGCAACGAACCGCTCTACCCGGAATTCTCAATAAAATCATAAAAAAAGGGGATTTGTTATGCTACAAATCCCCTTTCTTAACAAAGATCGGTTATTAGTTTTGAAGTTTAAATACAATCGGAAGACTATATCGAACTTTAACCGGACGACCACGTTGCATACCAGGTCTGAATTTGGCTTGACGAACCGCACGCAATGCTTCCTGATCACATCCTCCGCCAATACCACGGATGACTTTGGGATCTTGAACATTTCCGTGTTCATCAACGACGAACTGAACATAGACACGGCCTTCAATACCTGCTTTACGGGCAAGTTCGGGATAATGAATCTTGCTTTGCAATTTGGCAAGACCACCAATCAATACCGGCATATGTTCTACAACGACAAAGACCTGCTGATCATTTTTCTTTTTTTCTGTCGGTGGCGGTGGAGGTGGTGGCATTTTCATGGGTGCATTTACATCCAATTCTGCATTTAAATCGATCGGAGAATCATCAATTACCTGATCGTTGGGTACGGCAACTGGTGCCTGCGGAACGGGTGGTGGCGGTGGTTTAACATCCTGATGGGTTTGTATAACCTGCTCCATCTTAACCGTTTCCTGCTTCGGTTGACTAAAGTTCTCTGTTTGACCTGATTTAAAAGGAACTTTAAACAATATCAATAAGATGACCAACGTAACTATCATCCCTATTTGCATATACAAATTGTAATAATTACGAAGATCCGCACTTGGTTTTTTTCGTTCTGTTGCGGACATAAGCTTAAACGTCTGAGTTATTGGTAGGTATTAGATTAATTAGTTAGGTAACGAATAATTTACAGATATATTAATTTATAACCAATATAAAATTTAATAATCGAAGTTATATTAATATAACGTTTTAATTATTTAGGTATTGCATAGCAAGATAGTCAATTAAATATATTAAAACATTAAAAAAGCGTTTCTTTATGCAATAAAATTGGTTGTTTGGCCTAAATAATTTTATGTGGCAGCGGTCTCTGTTCTCTGTATTTTTTTTCGTGTAACCGTAAGTAAGTAAAAAGCAATTAGGCAACCAATAACATCAGCATAAAAGTCATGAATATCCGCATCCCGGTGGAAGGGCATGACATACTGCAAAATTTCGATAAGTCCTCCAAAAAGGGCCCCGGCCGTACAGGTTATAATGATATTAGCAGTGGTCAGTTTATCCTTAATATGAAGACTTAATCCCAATAAATAGGTCCATCCCAGAAACATGCCCGCATGTCCGATTTTATCGTAATGGTAAATCTTATAATGACCAATATCTTTGGAAGGCAAAAGGGTCAAATAAAGAGTCATCAATGTCCATAGAATAAACAACGAAATCAGGAATTTACGTTTGATGATGAATTTTTTTATAAGCTGTAATTTCATATCAGGTCAGCAGGTTCGGGATATGTGTGATGTTTTTGGTGTAAAGCGTAATTAAATTTGTTTTTGCCCATTATTAAGGCGGTTATGCAACTCAATTCTGGTTGATAATGCAAGGTGAAATATGCGGCTATTTTTCCGGATAATACATCACCAAAACCCGCTCTTGCGAAAATCGTGGTATCATAATTGGTTACAAATGAGTGTCCATCAGGAGTAGAAACGATAGACGGCATTCCCTTAGAGACAATATTTAGGTTGTTTTTAATAGCGAAAATTTTGGATAAGTGTAAACGCTCATAAGGTTTAAAACTATCGCCGGAATCAGTGAGCGATTGCAGTTCACCCGGATGCGGCGTTAAAATCCAATCATTCTGATGTTTCGGAAAGGCACTCAATTGAGACATACACCACAATCCGTCCGCATCGATCACCATGGGACCCGGATCATGGGCAAGTAATTGGTCAACGAATTTGACCGTCGATTCATGTCGGCCTAAGCCTGGTCCCAGTAAAATCTTCCCTTTTTTGTTTTTGAGGATTTCAAGCACGTCATCAACATGTTCTTCCTTAAACCACAGATCATCGTGATTACCGACCGGTTGTTTGATCTGATGCAGCAGGTTGTTTTCAAAAACAGGAAGAATACCTCTGGGAATAATCATGAATACGGCACCGAGTCCCTCCGCCCATGCACTTCTTGCAGCGAGCATAGCTGCTCCGGTCAATCCTTCCGATCCCGCGATGATATAGAGTACACCACCATCATATTTATGACGGGAATGGAATATAGGTTTCTCTTGCTGATCCAGCCAATTAGTAGATATGAGAAAATTGTTAATATCCCGGCTTTGATAGATCGGGAAACCAAGATCACATAACGTAACTTCTCCGGTTAATGCTGGTCCGTCGTTAAAATAAAATCCCGTTTTTAAAGCTCCATAAGTGTAGGTATGTTTGGCTTTAATTGCGGTTCCAAGTTCGACACCGGAATCGGCATGTAAACCCGTTGGTACATCGATAGCATAGACGGATTGTTCCTGCTTATTGGTCCACTCAATGGCTTTGGCGTAATCACCACGGACATCACTATTCAGGCCGGTGCCGAGCATTCCATCTACAATGAAATCGATGGAAACCTCTTGTTCAAGGAATGATTTCCATCCCTCTAAAAAGGTTATTTCCGGAGTGCCAGATTTAGAGTGCTGTTTCAGCTTCTTTAAAAGCTGATAGTTGGTCTCGGCGTCATCAGACAGATTTTCTGTTCCGCTGATAAAAACTATGGTCGATGATATGCCATTTCTATGAAGATGTCGGGCTACAACCAAAGCATCGCCGGCATTATTCCCTTTGCCGCAAAAAAATAATCCGCTCGAGCCATAATTGATTTCATCAAGCATTAAAGCGGCGGTTTTACTTCCGGCAATTTCCATTAATGTGTAACCGGGTACACCGAAGTCATTTATCGTGTAATCATCGAGATCACGGCATTCATCTACGGAACAAAGTTTATACCTTTCTGGAATATCTAACATCATATCTTTTTTTTTAGCCGATCATTAATGAAAGTTCAAGAAATGTTATAAAGAAACCAATAATCGCTCCTGCAATAGTTTGTATAAACGTATGTAAATTTAATTTAATTCGACTCCACATTAATATGGGGATTAAGAGTAAAGATGACCAAACTAATATATCAGCATACGAAAAATCATGAGAAAAAAAATGATAGTTGTGCAGATAAATAATAATTGCCGTGAATGTAGCTATGCTGGCTGAATGAACGCTGATTTTCCATTTTGTGGTGATGAGTACTCCTATGAACGCATTAATAATATAACACAAAGCGATATATACCGGTAAATCATCAGGCGAATGGAACCAGATGAAAAAGGTAAGTAAGCCGGTGGCGTAGGAGAAGATAATGACAAAAAAGGGACGAATCCTTTCCGCCCGTTCTGTGATATCAAAATTCTGGATGTAATGCTTCTGCTTGAAATAATAAACAATGCCAAAAGGTAGCACCGTGAAAAAAATAGTAACAATAAGCAGGACCTGAATAAATGAGTGTAAAGTGATGTTAAGTCCCCAGTACACAAGGATGTACGTGACCGGTGGAATAATCAAAGGATTAAATACGTCTGAAAAAAGTCTCGCCAATAAAAAGCTTGGGGATTTATGCCATAATTCCCGATAGGTATATGAATTTAATGTTGATTCTCCCATCATTGAATAAACCCCATTTATGGCAAAATATTCTCTTGATTCGAGTAGTTATTGCGGAAATAAATAAAAGGCGATAAATTTTTTTTACCCATTTTTACGGAGTCGATAAATGTAATAGTGCTGTCTTAAACATAACTCTTAAAAGGCAATAAAATTATAATACAGCTAATATGATTTTATATTAGTGAAATTTATAGACTCCTGATGGAAAAGCATCAGTAAGCTTTCGCAAAGAGAACGCGTCTTTCAGAAGGTTTACCTGTTACCATGCATTTTCCCGATTCGTTGTCCTCATCTAATGGGATGCATCGTATGGTTGCTTTGGTATCTGCTTTGATTTTAGTTTCCGTCTCAGCCGTACCGTCCCAATGAGCATAAACAAAACCACTTTCTTCATTGATAATTTTTTTAAACTCATCATAGGAATCGGCATAATGGGTGTGATCATCCCGATATTTTTTAGCTATTTGAAAGAGAGACGTTTGGATTTCGTCGAGCAGAGCTTTCACTTTGGTCCCCAGCCCTTCCCGATCGCTGATCTCTTTTTCTTTGGTGTCGCGCCGGGCGATTTCTACTTTTTGATTAGCTACATCACGTGGACCTACGGCTATTCTGACTGGCACCCCTTCAACCTCATGCTGAGCGAATTTCCAGCCAGGTTTGTATTGATCGCGGTCATCGATCTTAAAACGGATATTTTGAGCTTTCATCTCATCCTGAATACTCTCACAATATTCCAGAACTTCGGCCATCTGTTCATCATTTCTCCAGATAGGAACAATGACGACCTGAACAGGTGCTAATTTTGGAGGAAGCACCAGTCCTGCATCATCGGAATGCGTCATGATGAGCCCGCCGATTAAACGGGTCGAAACCCCCCAGCTTGTCGCCCAAACATTCTTAACAACACCATCGCTATCCTGAAATGAGACGTCAAACGCCTTGGCAAAATTCTGTCCGAGGAAGTGAGAGGTTCCCGCTTGCAGTGCTTTACCATCCTGCATCAGTGCCTCTATACAGTAAGTTTCCACTGCTCCGGCAAATCGTTCGGATTCGGTTTTGGTACCTTTTATAACAGGCATGGCCATATATTCTTCGGCAAAACGGGCATAGACGTCGAGCATCTTGAGTGTTTCATCGATGGCTTCTTCTTTTGTGGCGTGAGCCGTATGGCCTTCCTGCCAGAGGAATTCCATGGTTCTCAGGAAGAGCCTTGTACGCAATTCCCAACGAACCACATTAGCCCACTGATTGATCAGGATGGGAAGATCGCGGTACGATTGTACCCAATTCCGATAGGTGTCCCATATGATGGTTTCTGATGTGGGACGAACAATAAGTTCTTCCTCTAATTTGGAATCCGGATCGACTTCCACACCGTCTTTAGTAGCTTTTAAGCGGCTGTGTGTTATTACCGCGCATTCCTTGGCAAATCCTTCCACATGCTGCGCTTCTTTTGAAAGAAAAGATTTTGGGATAAAAAGTGGGAAATAGGCATTCTGATGTCCGGTTTCTTTGAACATCGTATCGAGTTCGTGCTGCATGTTTTCCCATAGTGCATAACCATTGGGTTTGATGATCATACAGCCGCGGACCGGTGAATGTTCTGCGAGGTTCGCTTCTTTAACAACATCAAGATACCACTGTGAATAATCTTTGTCCCGTTTTGTAATCTTTTTCGCCATGTCTAATAAATTTTTCGATCAACTAAAATGCTACCGACTTAAAATTTTTATTTGTTCTTTATGCTTGATTAATGGGTATTTGACAGATGCCATTATGCCCATTTCAATATAAATATCAAAAGTATAAAGATATTGAGAAGTTCGTTGGGTTCAAACTCAAATTAGAAGGAACTTTTCATATGTTGCCAATCAATGGGTTTGGAATGAATGGGTGATGCAAGTTGACGCTTTTTTAAGGTAGAA
>DATFMK010000026.1:0-9298 GCA_035267005.1 Balneolales bacterium | reverse complement strand
TGATTATGCATTTTTAACTTCAACGCAGAGCATAGCAAAATTTCGCAGCTCTTTAAGAGTCCTCAATATTGAGGAAAGAGTTCTTTTTTACAAGTTCTTTTATTTACAATAGGCTTCTTGTATTGTTTCTTGTTATATACGTAAATAATTCGGGTTTAACCGTAATCCTAATTGATTAACTAATTAATATATATGAGAAAAAAGAAATTCGGCTATTGATTCTTATCTATTTCCTTAATCCGGATTATTCACCAAGAAATTTAGTTGTGTTCCGAAGCTTTCGGGATTAAAAATGCGCATGAAACGTACATAGGTATATTGATTAAGCATTTTTAAATTCAACTCAGAACACGGCAACATTTCGCAGCTCTTTTTAGATTCCTCAATATTGAGGAACAAGTTATTTTTATAAGTCATTAAATTTACAATATAATAGATCTTGTCTCTTTTTGGTTACGTGAATAATTCGGGTTAAACCTTGTTCGTTCCCACGCTTATTTAACCCTTTTTATACCATTTAGCTAAATACATTAGTTATCTGATATGGAAAGATATTCACCACACTCATATATGAGTTCGCTCTAAAAAAACATAATTAATTTATAGGCCTTGTTTTTGAGCCGTATTCAACACTTTCTTTAGTCAAAAAACTTTTTTAGTGTAGACTCAATATATAATACTTGAATTGGGGAACGCTTTATAAAGACCTACCAGATTTACCTCGCATTAAATTCATCAGTTTGAATCCTTTTCCCGAATGACATTTTTTATGAGATTTATGATTTGTTCAAATGGAATGGTAGATTGAACACGTGGACGACGATACATTGATTTGTATAAATTTACTTTTTCAATATTCGAATTTTCTGATGGGTACAACATCGCCGCTGTATCTTCTATTCCCGTAAAAAACCATTTTATTTGACTACTCTCTTTTTCTGTAAGGACATCTGCAATATCCGATAAATCAATCCTTGGCCGGGTTTTTCGACTTACAATATCTACCCAGGTGTAATATTTGTGCTCGAATTCCACATAATTTTCTGGTTCAATAACTGATATTACGCGATCATGCTTTGCGTAGCTGAATGAGGCATAATAGTGAAGCGGCCGGCCACTTACGATAATACTTAAATCAAGCTTGGGAAACTCCTCAATCGTAACCTTTCCTTTTTCGATATATTCGATATCTGACAATACTTTTTGGTATTCATCTTCATAAAACGCTGGATAATTTTCATGATTATAGATCAGATCAGTTAATTTCGGTATGAAGTATTCAAACTTAGGTTTAGCCACCGACTTATATCGTTTTCCCTGCCGGTATTCATTAAAAGGAGCTTCATAAAGCTCATATTCAAGTCCATTGATTAAACAACAAATTTTCAATGCCTGAATTCCCATTTCATCCGTTTTAAATTTCCTGAAATCACCTAATTCGGCTACTCGCTTTAGTAAATCGTAATTTTTCTTTGCAAAAAATGGATTTAGAATGGCTGCAACCCCAACAAATCCATCAATATCGAAATGAGTCGCAGTAACGACATTCAATTCCTTTATGTATTTATCGGCATTTCCCGAGGTTACCAATTTTAAAACAGATTCAGCACTTGTATCAGCTTTTAATGGTGGAGGAGTTCGATTATTTTTCCAATGGCTGAGCACTAATCCATCAATATTATGTCCGTCGACCATTACGGCTTTATTTTTAGCCTCAGAAAATGGTTTAAAAAAAAGATCAACTAACATAGGACACCGGATAAATCTAATTTATGTAATGAAAGGTAAGAAGGCTTTGCAAAACCAGGGATTTTATTCAAGATCAAAGCCTGAGCGATTTCGGAACCGCAACATCCCGAATGCTTTCGGGGTTCGAGGATTTTGAAGTCGTGAAAATGCAAATATCGGGCAAAAGAACGGTTTGGCATAGCCTTCGGTGAATAATCCGGGCTAAGGTGTAGAACGGTTCAAAAACCCAGATGATAGTCAACAGATAATAATGATTTCAAGATAAATCTGAAAAACCCTCTCGAAATGAAAAGTCTTGAGATTAAACATTTTAATTCAGTTACTTGTGTGGTTTAATGGGATTGTTTTGCGTCCATTCCCGCGAGGTAAAATTTCGGCTGATCTCAACCAGGCCAATGTTTTTCTCCAGTTAAAACGGGATATTTGATGATATGTCATATTCCAATCATCCATAATAGACCGAAGGATATCGTTATCGGAAAATGAAATCCCAGACAATTTTAAATCATTCCATGCTGCATAGACCGTTGTTATCATCATCGTATCTTCATTTGTCATTGGTTTCATGACTTTAGCAAAACGACGAATTTCCGAAACCTTTTCCTGCCAATCCTGTTCTAATTCTAATTCGGTATAATTGATATCTTGCCATTCATCCGTACGAATATAACTTCTATATAAAGACTCGCTTTCTACTTCTTTGGTTTTACTCCAACCAATATTTTTTAATGTCTGTTCTATTTCGTCGAGCATGTGGTAGTTTGCCGGACCCGATAACGTACGATAATAAACACCATTTATCTCTGTCAGACTCAAATGATATTCAAACAAATAAATTAAATTCATTACTTTTTGCCGACATAAGTAGCGATTCCCATACAAATGGGTTAATAACTCATCAGTTAGGATGATACGAGTTTTTAACATCAGGCTCTCATCTCTTGTAATCCGGTTAATTACATTATTCATAGTCATAAAATCTAAAAAATCTTGGCAGGTATCTAACAGTCAGTAGAAAGGTTTGACAGTCGAAAAAAACCAGTTATATGGCAAAATGTCAACCCTGTTAGAGACATTAAGTCAATTTTAGTATAAATAGTTATAATTAATTGGCATACATATCATTAAATATTCTTGAAAACGGTCTTATTATTGTCGTTTCGCCAACTTACTCTATCCATATCTATTTTTTTATCCCATTGTGCGTAATGGATTTATATAGAAAAGCTTTGCAAAACCAGGGATTTTGTTGGCTATCAAAGCCTGAGCAACATCGAAGCCGCAGTATATTTCCCATATTTGAGGATTTCTAAGTCGCGAAAAAGCAGCCATTGAGCAAGGAACGGTTTGGCATAGTCTTCTTTAAATACATAAATAAAATATCTGAAATTACTATTTGATCGTATCGGGGTAAATTAAAAGGGGTCAAAGATCCATTATTAATGGGTTATCAGCCTGTGTGAAAACTTTAAATCAATTTTGGATACCCTAAATTAATTTAGGTGCTTCGCGCAATTATGCTCTGCTGACCCACTCTCATTCTCCCGAAAGGATCGGGACAAGTTCTCCCTTTCACGGATAAATCCGCGACAGGGAGAGAAGCTCTTCAACAAAACTCAAAAACAATTAAAAAATTAAGGTGCCTTGTCGCTTGCATTGTTATTTTTTCACAGGCTGTATATCATCGAACGATTTTTCCACTTATTGAATTATATCTGTTAAATACTCATGAGATGACAAATTACTTAACCAATATCTTTGTAATGTATTGATGTGCAGCAGGAGACAATAACATGGAAATGCCTATACAAACAACTCAAAAGAACAGTAAAGCATTGCACTCTGACAATTTCAAAAAATTGAAGAAACGTTATGTTCAAGTGAGAAGACAAACGGAAAATATTTGTAACCCTCTTAAGACTGAAGATTACGTTATCCAGACCATGCCGAATGTGAGTCCAACTAAATGGCATTTAGCTCATACAAGTTGGTTTTTTGAGACTTTTATCCTCTCAGAATACATTGCGAACTATTCTTCGTATCACCCAAGGTTTGCCTATCTGTTTAATTCCTATTACGTACAGGCAGGGGAGCGGCATTGCCGCCCCAAAAGAGGATTGATATCACGTCCTACGGTACATGAAGTCTATGATTATCGTAAATATATAGATGAACAAATGTTATCCTTACTTGAGAATCCCAAAACGGATGATACCCAACGTTTGTACGAAGTTATTGAGATCGGACTTAATCATGAGCAGCAGCATCAGGAGCTTATGATTACGGATATTAAACATGTTTTTTCGATGAACCCTTTGTATCCCGCTTATCAGGATCGAGCGATTGAACTTAGTGATCATGTTTATGATTTAAAATGGGTTACATTCGATGAAGGAATTTATGAAGTTGGTCATAATGGAAACGGTTTTTCATTTGATAACGAACTTCCAAGACACAAAACTTATATTCAGCCCTTTAAACTGGCAAATCGCTTGGTAACGAATGCGGAATATTTGGAATTCATGAATGCCGGCGGTTACGACCGGGCGGAATTATGGCTGTCGGATGGATGGGACGTTGTGAAAAATGAACAATGGAAATCTCCCTATTATTGGGAAAAACGTGAAGATGAATGGTGGATAATTACCTTGCAAGGTCCCCGAAAAATCAATCCAGCCGAACCTGTCTGCCACGTTAGTCATTATGAAGCGGATGCTTTTGCACGATGGTCGGGATCGCGTTTGCCTACTGAATTTGAGTGGGAAATCGCATCGGATCACGTACCCATCGAAGGAAATTTTGTAGAACAAAAACAGTTTCATCCCATTCCATTAAAAAGTAGTTCGAGTAACTCATTAAATCAATTATTTGGAGATGTTTGGGAATGGACACAAAGCGCATATCTACCCTATCCCGGTTACCAACCATTACCTGGAGCATTAGGCGAATACAATGGTAAATTTATGGCAAATCAGATGGTCTTGCGAGGAGGATCTTGTGCTACTCCTATTAGTCATATTCGGAATACCTATCGCAATTTTTTCCATCCCGACTCCCGTTGGCAATTTACGGGCATTCGTTTGGCTAATAATCTCTAACATTTATTAACCACTTATCACTATTTATGAAAGACGACGCTGTTTCAATTCAGGAAGATGATTTAAAGGAAGTCATTAATGGGTTATCCCAACCACAAAAACAGTTGCCAAGCAAGTTATTTTATGATGAGCGGGGATCCCGGCTATTTGATCAAATATGTGAATTGGATGAATATTATCCTACCCGGACTGAAAGCAAAATCCTCATCGATAACAGAGATGATATCTTATCTTATTTTGATGAAAATGCTCTATTAATCGAATTGGGAAGCGGGAGCAGTACAAAAACACGTCTCCTGCTGGACTCCCTAAATTCTCTATCAGCCTATATCCCAATAGATATTTCAGAAGAATTCCTCTATAAAACAGCTGAAAGGCTTCGTTTAAGATATCCTGATTTACGTATTATTCCGTACAGTACCGATTATACTCATCCTTTTAACTTACCGGAATTAGATTTCTCATTTTCAAAGAAAATCGTTTTTTATCCGGGATCAACAATTGGAAATTTCACCCCTGGTAAAGCGAGACATTTTCTTACACTTGTCTCTGATATTATTGGAGAAAATGGTGGATTATTAATTGGAGTAGATCTGAAAAAAGATCCGAAAATTTTAGAAGCTGCCTATAATGATGCCGAAGGAATTACGGGGGAATTTAATATTAATATTCTGAGACGTCTGAATGAAGAATTTGATGCCACATTCGATCTCGATCAATTTGAACATCAGGCTGTTTTTAATGAAAAAGAGGGTCGTATTGAGATGCATCTGATCAGTAAAAAGAATCAAACGGTTTCCGTTCGGAATAACACCTTTTTCTTTTCTAAAGGAGAATCGATCCATACAGAAAATTCATACAAATATACACTCAAGGAATTTCGCGAATTAGTAGAAGGGTTATTTGAGGTGGAAAAAGTGTGGACCGATGAAAACCAACTTTTTAGTTTACAATATCTCAAGTCAATGGCATAGTTAATTTTTCGTTGATTTTATTGTGTTCTATCCCTATCTACGTATTATGAGAAGTATCTGACATTCACGTAAAAGACCGGGTTTTGATTGAGCTGTGTAAAATTACCAAAAGTTATGGGAGCACTACAGCTGTAGACGATATATCCCTTAGCATTCATAAGAATGAAACTTTTGGATTAATCGGGACAAGTGGCAGTGGTAAGACCACCACACTTAAAATGATTAACCGGCTCATCGAGCCAACTTCCGGTTCTATTATTTACAATGGTCAGGATATCACTAAATTGGATCCCGTACGTATTCGCCGCCAAATCGGTTATGTCATTCAAGATACTGGCCTTTTTCCTCATTATACGATCGAAGAAAACATAGCAGTTGTTCCCAAATTACTGAATTGGAATAATGAGAAAATCAGCAAACGTGTTCATTTTCTTTTACGATTGGTCGGACTTCCACCTGATGATTTTAAAAATCGTTATCCCCATGAATTGAGTGGTGGACAACAACAGCGTATTGGTTTAGCCCGTGCTTTAGCAGCCGATCCACCATTGATATTGCTGGATGAGCCTTTCGGTGCCCTGGATCCGATAACCCGTCATCAAATTCGAAAAGAGTTCAAAGAGTTAGAGAAACAAATCCAAAAGACCATGGTATTGGTCACACACGACGTATTCGAAGCTTTTGATTTATGTGATCGAATTGCTCTGCTTGATCAGGGAAAACTGCAACAAATTGGTACACCTTTCGATTTAATTTTCAAACCGGCAAATGCTTTTTGTAAAGATTTTTTTCAAGCCAATCGTTTTCAATTAGAATTAAGTATTCTTTCATTAAAAGACCTATTCCCTCATTTGCATAATGTCGTGGATCTCAAACATTGTGATTACACCTTTTCGCTTCAGGCATCACTTCTTGAGGTTTTCCAAAGCTTAAAAAACATCGACGAGGCAACTTGCATCCAAATTATTGATCATAAGGAGGAAACCATCGGCTATTTTTCGGCTCAGGATGTCATTCGATCTTTTTATGATTTAAAGAGACGGTTTTCAAATACACGGATGGCAAAATGACCCACTTCCTACATTTTATCATATCGAACCGTATTGAGCTTTATCATCAAACCATCGAACATATTGGTTTAACAATCGTTGCGCTCTTTATTGCCATAATTATCGGTCTTCCTCTTGGGATCATCATCACACGAATCAAATCATTATCGTCGACCGTATTGGGGTCGGTAGGAGTCATTCAAACGATTCCGAGTCTGGCACTTTTAGGCTTTTTGCTTCCTTTGATGGGAATTGGTGCCGCCCCTGCCATTGTCGCCCTTTTCCTTTACGCTTTACTTCCAATTGTTAGAAATACCTATGCCGGTATTGAGGAAGTGGATGCATCAATAATTGAGGCGGCACGTGGAATGGGCATGTCGGATACTCAAATTTTAACGAATGTTCAGCTTCCCCTTGCCGTACCGGTTATTTTTGCTGGAATACGAACCGCAACTGTGATTAACGTTGGAGTCGCAACCCTATGCGCTTTGATTGGTGCCGGTGGTTTAGGTGAATTCATATTTCGGGGCATCGCATTAAATAACATGTATATGATTATGGCCGGTGCCCTGCCGGCAGCTCTTTTAGCTTTATTTTTTGATTTTATCCTTGGATTGATCCAAAACCATATCCAAACGCTCATAAAACCACTAATCGTTATAACGGCACTGCTCTTTTTATTGGTTATTCCGGCTTATTATTATCAAAACCTGACCAGTACAAATCATTTTAAACTGGGCTTGACACCTGAATTTACGGAACGGGCCGACGGTTATCCCGGATTGAAAAAGACGTACGACATTAATCCTCCAACTATTGAAATGAATTCAGCGCTTCTCTATCAAGCATTAAAGAATAAAAAGGTTGATGCTATTGTCGGCTATTCAACAGATGGTAGGATACGAGCATTCCATCTCAAAGTTTTAAAGGATGATAAACATTACTTCCCACCTTATTACTGTGCTCCCCTTATCCGCGATCAAACCTTGAAAAAATATCCAGAAGTCGGAAACATACTAAATCGTCTGCATAACGTATTAAATAATATGGAAATGACCCGATTAAACTTTCTGGTCGATCAAAAACATGAAAAACCATCTGTCGTAGCCCGGAATTTTCTCAAACAGAAAGGATTTAAAACGGATGTCATACGGTCGGGTAAACCGGTTATTATTATTGGCGGGAAAAATTTTACCGAGCAATTTATACTGGCTCAAATGTTTAAAACAGTCATTGAGAATTATAGTAATTTGACGGTTGGACTGAAAACCGGACTGCAGGGTACAAAAATTTGTTTTGACGCCCTGATTAATGGCGAAATAGATATTTATCCGGAATATACCGGAACCGGATTATACGTCATTCTCAAAACCAGTTCCGGCACATTAAAAAAACTTGGCACTAACCGACAACATATATACGATTATGTAAAAAAGACATGTGAAAAACGATTCCATTTAACCTGGCTCAAACCCATCGGTTATAACAATACGTATGCTTTAATAATGCGGAATAAAGAGGCAAAACACCTTCATATTAAAAGCATCACCGACTTATCTCACTATTTACAAAAAGAATAAATAGACTGTTTGTGTTATAAATATACATTTATTTATCAAGAAAGTACGTACCCACAACCTTTTACAGGATATAAAATCGCTATTCTGTCATTTAAGTATGATTTTTTTGTGTGGTAAAAATACCTTACTTTCAATAATCGTAATACAACTTTCACAGACTTCAAGTCCTTTATTTTATTAATAAATTCGGTACTTGAATATCTTTTCAATCATAAAAAAGATCTGAAACCACAACATACATTTATGAAATTTAGATTAGGTATCATAATGGCCCTTTCGTTGGGATTAGGTTTAACCGCCTGCCAACAGGGCTCACAATCACAGGTCAAACCAGACCTTAGCAAGAAAAAAGACAAAATCAGCTATAGCATTGGCTATAATATTGGTCAAAATTTAAAACGACAGAATGCCGACGATGAGGTTAACCCCGGAGTTATCGCACGCGGAATCAGCGATGCGCTGAACGGCGATACCTTGATGTCTCAAAAAGATATGAGATCGACACTGCAAAATTTCCAAACGGAAATGATGCAGAAGCAACAGCAGAAGAAACAAACTCAGGCAAAGGGTAACCTTGCAGCCGGCAAGAAATTTCTCGCACAAAATAAGAATAAACCCGGCGTTCATACTACGAAATCCGGTTTAGAATACAAGATTTTGAAACCCGGATCTGGTCCACGTCCCGGACCCAAAGATACGGTTGTAACTGATTATACCGGTAAATTACTCAGTGGTAAAGTATTTGATAGTTCTTATAAACGAGGTAAACCCGCTACTTTCCCGGTTGATCGTGTTATTCCCGGTTGGACTGAAGCTCTGCAAAAAATGCGTGTTGGGGCCAAATGGCG
>DATFMK010000025.1:0-6687 GCA_035267005.1 Balneolales bacterium | reverse complement strand
TTTCACTTTTACTTTTTGTACAGCAAGCCACGGATTTTTCAACCAGTGTAGGCGGGCGACAAGACGGACCGAGTGGTTTCTTCGATTATGCCATCGTGGTTTTTTCTGTAATCGTTGTGATATGGGTGTACTATTTGATGTTTAAAAATTTCTTTAAGCCCAAGAAAAAAGAAAAAAATGCCGACCATATCAAACGACGCATCTTACAAGAGGATTTTTAATCATTAAAGTTTAATGTATTTATGAGTGAGGAACTGGAAAATATTAAGGATGATAAAAGTCGTGTAATTGTCTTTCTGGACGATGAGAAAGAACCCCTCTTAACCTATCGGCCACCGGTACGTTTTGAACTGGATACGAGCGCGCTTGATGATGGTCACCATAAACTGCGCATCGAAGCCTATGATTCGAATGGTCGAAAAGGAGTACGAACCATTCCATTTGAAGTTCGTAATGGTCCCGGAATCGGTATCAATGGATTGCAGGCGGATGACATTCTGGAAGGCAAAGTACCGATATTAATCAACTCCTATGGTGGTGAAACCGAACAATACTGGCAGCCGAACCGGGCTGAGACGCCCGCTCCAATCCCGACCTGGGCCTGGGTGTTGTTACTGGTTGTTGTGGCCTGGGCCACCTTCTATATTGCGCGTCAATGGAATCCACCGCCGGAATATGCGAATACACCGACTTATGGAAAAATAACGAAACAAGCGAATATGGCTGCTGCCGGCAAAGAAAGCGGGGAAAGTATAAGTGGTGGTAATGCTTTGGGGGCCAACTTATTTCGCACCAGCTGTGCAAGCTGTCATCAGACTAATGGTCAGGGGTTGACTGGTGTATTCCCACCATTAGCCGGCGATCCGGTTGTGACGGGGCAGGATCCTACACAACATATTAAAATCGTGTTACATGGATTACAGGGTAAAACGATCAATGGAGTGAAATATACCGCACAAATGCCTGCGTGGGCCGATCAGTTGTCGGATAAGGAAATTTCGGCAATCATAAACCACGAACGCACAAGCTGGGGAAACAACGCTCCGACCACCACCCCGGAACAGGTAGCGAAGATAAGAAAACAATTAGCTAATAGTGATTGATTGATGGGCTCCATTGCCCAAGTGGGGTCCGTCTTATTTCAGCTTAAAAGATAGAACGCGGATAACACAGATGACGCGGATTTTCGCGGATTAGGAATATAACCACAGAGGACACAAAGTTTTTACACAGAGGGAAGCAAAATGAAAATTGATTCCCCTTTAAAGGCTGTCATCCTGAGGGAATCGAAGGATCTATCAAAGGCAAGAAATCTTCAACCATCGTTGAATGAGTAAAAAGTTGATAAGCATTGTTAGATTCCACCGCGGGTCCGGAATGATAAGTTGAGCAATGTTATGAAAGTATTTAAAATACTTCGAGTTAAGAGTACCTAAAGTAGGGAGGCGGTGAAAAGGCAAATCCCAATAAACAACGCCTGCAAAACTCTAAGTACTCAAAACTTAATATACTTTAAATACTTACAACTACTCCGGCCGTGTTAATAAACTATAAGCGAGCTTATATCCTTCTTCTCGCTTATCCGAAAGATTAAAAAGGAGTGAAGCCATATTTTCCAATTTCCGTGCCTGGCTCAAATCTCCACAATCAATGGGATCCAGGTTAATAGCTTCCCCCAGTTCAATAATAATATCTTTAGCGGAATCTTCATCTCCGCAATAGAACAGGGATGGTTGGTTGTCACCAAACTCATCCGATCGCATAATGTTTTGAGCAAATATAGTATTAAATGCTTTGACAACCTGCGCATCTTTAGCCTTTTGAGCTATAAACTCAGCGCCGGAACGGTCATTACCGAACACCAGATCATAAGAATCCGGTTTAAATGGATTACTGCAATCGATCAAGACGCGTCCCTGCAAGTCGCCAGCCTCTTCGATAGAGTTTTGCACGCCTACCCAGGGGATGGCGAGGATCAGGGCTTCACCGAAATCAGCCGCATTGGCAATAGATCCACCCTGGACATTGGATCCCATCATATCGGCTATCGATTTTGCGGTACCTGGTTCAATAGAACCGTAAAAAATTTGATGTCCGGCATCCGAGAACCTTTTACCCAAAGCACTGCCCATATTACCTGTTCCAATAATTCCAATATGCATGAAATTCCTCCTGAAATACTTTATGAAAAAACTATTTATTATCCTTTATTATGGTCTGATCAATATTTTTGACCATAGAAACATTGAGTAAAATAAAAAAAACTGACATACTCAAATATCTTCTTACATCCTTGCTAACTTATAAAGAGACAAAATTATTTCGTTAGTTCAACAAATGATGTCAACTTATTAGTTAAAAGAGATTTAAAGAAAAAAAAGTTCTTTTTGACGACAGAATTTAATGATATACTAAAACGATTCGTTATCTTAATGATATTAATGTGAAATCAGGACATATTGGATTCGATCATTAACGGTAGATGGTTGACGGTTGACGGTGGTTGTTTACAGCCTTCATAATTAAGATCAGATAGAATGAATATATGATAAATATGGCAAGTAAATGGAATTCGACTTCGTAACGTCCGCGGTCCCCGTCTAAGGTCTACTGTTATCCCGTTTATAAGGGATTCACATTATAATATCATGCAATATTCTAAAAGTGTTAAGATTAGATGCTCAGACGAAGAACAAATAATGATTTGAAATTTAAACGGAGACGTCACGCATTGGTTGACGAACTCCATGATAAAGGCATACGCGACCCCCATATACTAATGGCGATCGGTACTGTTCCCCGTCATCTCTTCGTCGATACGGCTTTACAAAACCGGGCCTATGAAGACACCGCATTACCTATCCCCAAACGGCAAACGATTTCTCAGCCGTTCACCGTGGCACGTCAGACGGAGCTTCTTCAGCCGCAAGAAGGAGATAAAGTACTTGAAGTCGGTACCGGTTCGGGATATCAGGCCGCCTTACTTTGCCAGATGGGGGTACTCGTATATAGTGTGGAAAGACATCAGGAGCTTTATGAACGGGCACGTGAGTTGTTACAGCAACTTGGGTACAAGCCTATGTTAAAATGTGGGGATGGAACCGTTGGATGGTCGGCCTATGCACCCTACGATGGTATCGTTGTGACCGCAGGTGCTCCGGTCGTGCCTGAGAATCTGGCACATCAATTAGCTATTGGCGGACGATTGATTATCCCGGTAGGAGATTCTGAAAAACAACTTATGCTGCGTCTGACAAGAGTATCGGAGGATGAATATGAGGAAGAACGGTTTTCCCATTTTAAATTTGTCCCGTTAATTGGCAAAAAAGGGTGGGAAGATAAAGCATGATTTTGTATCCTTAGAGCTTTATGATCAATTTGTAACCTGAGTGAGATACGAAAAGTGAATCAAACCGAAACAAAAGGTGACTCCAAAATAACAGGCGAGCCGGTCCAAAAGGATTCCACAAAATGGAAGGAGATGCCCTTTTTATTATTAAAGGGATTTTTAATGGGAGCTGCTGATGTGATACCCGGGGTAAGCGGTGGGACGATGGCACTCATACTCGGTATCTATTCCCGTCTGATCCACGCGATTAAAAGTGTGGATATGAAAGCAATCAAGGATTTTTTCACCTTAAAATTTCCCCGATTTTTTATCCGTACGCACTGGCGTTTTTTGATCTCGGTGTTGAGCGGCATCGCCATGGCCTTCATCTTTTTCACGAAGATCGTGCCGCTGCCCAAACTCATGTACATCTATCCCGAACCTATTTACGGCTTATTTTTTGGACTAATTCTCGGTTCCATCTATCTGCTTCTAAAAAATATTAAAGCATTTGGCTGGAGACATTTCGTATTCCTATTAATTGGGATTGTTATCGGATATTGGGTTGTGACGTTAGTCCCCACCAACACCCCAGATAATTACGCTTTCATCTTTTTCAGTGGAGCCGTGGCTATTTGTGCGATGATTTTGCCGGGGATATCCGGTTCTTTCCTGTTACTCATTTTGCGTAAATATACCTTCATCCTGAATCAGTTTGGGAAGATAGGCGGACCCGAAACCGTATCCGCTGCTGTAATATTATTGGTTTTTATTTTAGGGATGATTACCGGGATTGGACTTTTCTCACGTTTGTTATCCTGGTTTCTGGATCGCTGGCATGGATTTACGTTAAGCGTGTTAGTGGGATTTCTGATCGGTTCTCTTTATGTAATCTGGCCTTTTCAGATACGAAAATATACCGAAACGGTGCGGACAAAAATCGTCTCAGTTCAAAGTAGTCAGGTACAGGCCCTCAAAAAACATCCGGAAAATACGATGCGGCAGGAGTATGAGCGATTAGGGGACATTGTCGATCCAGGCGCCCCGGCTGCTCAGCAAAGAATTCAGTTACAAACAGTAAAAAAGAAGCTGATACACAGCAAACCGTTTTGGCCGCAACTCAGCAATCTGAAAAACGATCAACGTTTGACGAATGGGGAGTCCTCGTTTTACTGGGCTTTGTTTAGTATGATTGGCGGACTTGTTCTCGTGGCTTTTATTGAATGGGTTGCAACGAAATATCAATAATGAATTTGACATTTGTTGGTGGTTGGTTATTAGTGGTTAGTGGTCATTAGGTGCCTGCAACTGAGGACCATTAACCAACTTTTTACTCAACTTATTGTTTCCTTTTTCGTTACATTATTGATGAGAGAGACTTGTTAACATGAACGGAAGATTGTATAATGGTTCCATCTGACAAGATAATTAAAGCCATTACGATGATAGGGCTGAAAGAAATCACATAGTACAGTAATGATAGAAATACAGATTAGCGGGATTTTATGATTAACTTGAAAAAAATTCTGGTGCCCACCGATTTTTCGAGCGGGTCGAAAGTGGCATATGACTATGCAAAAGAGTTCGCAGAGCGTTTTAATGCTCAGATCGATTTTATTCATGTGGTGCCATCCATGAAATATTTATCAGAAAGCATTAACACGCTTGGGTTACCTTTCGATATGGATCGGGATATTTATCCTCATTTGGTAGAAAAAGCCAAACAAATGACCGATGAAGATATCAAACAATTTATCCCGAGTCAGTATCGTGGGAAAAGTATCGTGGTGGTCGACCGTAAACCGTCAGAGGATATCATTACTATGGTAAATAATAATGGCTATGATATGATCATCATGGGAGCCCGCGGTGCACACGACGATGGATTATTGAAATGGGGTACGATCACAGAAAAAGTAATCCGCCATTCCAATGTGCCTGTTTTGAGCGTTCCCGGTCAAATAGGGGAAGAAGGTATTAGAAATATATTGCTGCCCACAGACTTATCCGATATATCATTTGAGGGACTCCCGCTGGCTTTAACAATTGCCGGAATTTTTGACTGTGACATTACCCTGTTTCATGTGTTGGAATTATACGGTTCCGCCTCGGAAAATAGCCGTAGCGATTCCACAAAAACGGAGCTGCAAGATATGGATGAAAAAGTATACAAGGCACTGTCGGAGGCTCTTGAAAATCAGACCAAAGTCAAAGCGTATGTGGAACGCGTGCACTATCAGCTTTATGATCACATTATTTTAGAGATGAATGGGGATACCGCCACAATCCGTTTTTATACCAAAGTTACGAAGGGTATATCAGCTCATTACGAGATAGTGGATTTCGCAACCGATAATATGGATCTGATCGTAATGACCACCCACGGACGCAGCGGTTTAAAGCACTTGTTTTTGGGATCCAATACCGAGAAAGTCGCCCAGCATTCAAAAGTACCCGTTATCACTTTCCGCTCACCAAAAGTCGTACAGAAAAAAGCCGAAGCATAATTTCAACTAAAAAATAGAACGCGGACGATGCGGACGACGCAGATTATCGCGGATTAAAAAATAGAACCACAGGGTTCACAGCGGTTTTTACACAGAGAGCACGGTGTCATAAATAAGTGAAATACATCCCAAAACCCCATCATCGACGTCATTCCGGACCCCGATCCGGAATCTCCTCATTAAAGGCAAGAGCAAGATCAAAAGATAGAACGCGGACGACACGGACGACGCGGATTATCGCGGATTGAAAAATAGAACCACAGGGTTATCATTAATAGTTAAATCATCTTCAAACCCCTATCATCGACGTCATTCCGGACCCCGATCCGGAATCTCCTCATTAAAGGCAAATGCAAGATCAAAAGATAGAACGCGGACGACACGGATGACGCGGATTATCGCGGATTGAAAAATAGAACCAAAGTGTTATCATCAAGAGTTAAATTATCTTCAAACTTCATCATCGATGTCATTCCGGACCCCGATCCGGAATCTCCTCATTAAGGGCAAGTGTAAGATCAAAAAATAGAACGCGGACGACACGGACGACGCGGATTATCGCGGATTAAAAAATAGAACCACAGGGTTCACAGCGGTTATTACACACAGAGCACAGTGTCATAAATAAGTGAAATACATCCCCAAACCCCATCATCGACGTCATTCCGGACCCCGATCCGGGATCTCCTCATTAAAGGCAAGGGCAAGATCATAAGATAGAACGCGGACGACACGGACGACGCAGATTATCGCGGATAAAAAATAGAACCACAGGGTTCACAGCGGTTTTTACACAGAGGGCACAGTGTCATAAATAAGTGAAATACATCCCCAAACCCCATCATCGACGTC
>DATFMK010000024.1:0-3030 GCA_035267005.1 Balneolales bacterium | reverse complement strand
CCACGATTGGCTGAGATATTTGATGCATATTACAAAACGTGTTAAAAGGAATAATATATGCGGCAATCATATGATATTTTCTTTGATCAGGATAATGATGTATATCAAGTAAGAAACAAGGGGGGAGATACCATTGTTATTCAATTTTCTGATAAAGAAAAGGAGGGGATTTTCAAACAGATTTTAGATCTTTACGATAAAGATGATTTTTATACCTATTCTAAAATCAAAAAAAAGCTTACCGATATATTTGATGACGATAAAATTTTAGATGTCGTTAGTGAATTGATGCAGTGTACTCTATTAAATCAGGAGAATTTCGGGAGTGAAGATATTTTAAATCTGGAGAATAACGGTAATTCAACACTAAGTGGCCGGGATTTTAATAAAATAGAGAATAAGAAATTAGGCTACATCGGAGACAAAATAATGGGGCGGCAACTCGAAGAAACCTCAAAGCTCCATGATTATTCGTCTTTTAAAATTCTGGAAGCAAAAGATGACCTGAAAGATGAGTCTATAAAAAAATTAATTACTGATAGTGACTTCCTGATCATTGATCTAAGTCGCTGGAGCCCTTACCATATCGATCTTATTAACCGAATGGCTCTGGAACTTAATAAACCCTGGTTGCTAATAGAAGGGATGATTGATGAAACAAATTTCAGTATTGGTCCGATCTTCCATGGAAAAGAAACAGGTTGTTATGATTGTTATAAAAGCAGATTAAGAGCAAACGATGAATTCAGCTCTTATACCAAAGCTTATGAAGATCATCTTCGAAATAAAAAGAAATTTGCCAAATCTGCAGAGGTGCCGACTTTGATTAAACTATACATAGCTTCAATTGTCATTTTGGACATATCAAAATATATTGGAGAATGGTTTATTCCGGAGACATGGCGATCAATATTGGTATTTAATACGGTATCTTATGCTCTTAATAAGAGCGCTTTTTTAAAGGCTCCACTCTGCTATACATGCAAACCCGAGTTAGATTATAGTCCCTCACCTTGGTTTGAATCTATAACATTAAAATGATCTGAACTACATGACATCAATCAAAAATAGCTACTATCAGGGGGGGAAAATAATTTCCGTACATACCGGGATAATCCGTTATCTTAATAATCTGCCGCGTTTAAATTATGATCCCAAGTTGATAAACTTCGGGATAAGGAGTTGCGATACAACCAAATTAAATGGTGAAAAATATGGAGGCAGAAGTAGTGGATGCCACCCTGATATTTTTCAATCGTTCATGGGTACTATTGGGGAAACTGTCGAAAGGTATTGTCCGGCGTTTTATGATACTTCACAAATGCTGAAAAGTTCATGCAAAAATCTGTTGGTAAATGCTATTCATCCTTCCGAATTTGCCTTATTTCATCGTAAACAGTATGAGTTCTTCCATGAAAAAGAATTTTCAATGTATCCTTTCGATGAAGATATCGAAGTTTATTGGGATAAGTGCCACGATTTAACCAATAACGAAGAAGTCCATTGTCCGGCTGCATTTATATATTTGCCTTGGACTATTGAAGATAAATGGATTACAGCGGGAACTTCAACCGGACTCGCCGCTCATACGAACTGGTACAAAGCACTTTTAACTGCGTTATATGAAATAATAGAGAGGGATTCATTCGTACTTACCTGGTATCAAAAAATTAAGGCACCCAAGCTTATAATTGATAAGGAAATAAGGAATTATATCAACGAATTATTTCCGTCAAATTACGAATGGCATTTCTTCGATATCACCTACGACCTTAAAATACCTTCCGTTTTTGGATTATGTTTTGGGGAAGCCGAATATGGCAAATTTATCGCTGTCGGCTCGGCAACACGCGGCACAAACGGTGCCGCTCTGAGAAAAGTAATTCAGGAAATAGGGCAGGGTGTCGGTTACTTTCGGTATTTGTTGGGGAAAAAGAAAGACTGGACACCGTCTGACAATTTTAATGAATTAATGAATTTTGAAGATCATTCTATTTTTTATATAAAAAGACCCGATCTTCTTCATGTTTTTGATGATTTTCGGAATGCAAACCCTCGTTTGAAGATCGATTTCAATCAGGCGGAACCTAACAATCCGAAGGCTCAAATCAAACATATTCTGAAAATTTTTAAAAACCATCATTATAATGTTCTGGTTAAGGATATTACTACTCCGGATGTTAATCAGGCGGGATTTTATTGTCTGCGAGCGTTGGCGCCACAACTTTTACAGATGGGAGGAGCTTATCCGTTCTATTTTTTGGGTGGAAGAAGATTGTATGAAGTTCCCTCCAAACTGGGATATGAAAGCCACCCATATGAGGAATTAAATAAATTTCCACATCCTTTTCCCTAATGAAATACAAGAATTATTAAAGATCTCAAT
The DNA here is from genome assembly GCA_035267005.1 of Balneolales bacterium. Taxonomy (GTDB): domain Bacteria; phylum Bacteroidota; class Rhodothermia; order Balneolales; family DATFMH01; genus DATFMH01. The sequence goes on along the minus strand of DATFMK010000024.1, from coordinate 644 downwards.
TATGAAAGCTATGAAGGTCAATTTCAGGAAAAATATCAGTAATCTTGATAAATCATTAGATAATAAAAGTTATATAAATCAATCCCTTTCTATGTTTTATCATGAGAACTCGAAATTTACCAGATTTGAGCTCATGAAGCAGGGTATTCGTATCGAACGATTCTCAAATCCGTTTGTAAATAAACGTGCGAGTCAGCCATATAAAGCACATCCCACCAGTAAAACATTTTCAATAAAGGAATATGAAGATACCGATTTTAAAGCCGATATTTTTAATACTATTTTAAGTAGAAGAAGCAGAAGAACTTATCGAGATTATGCGATCTCTTTGAATGAAATCGGCAAGCTCCTTTATTTCAGTTATGGTATTACCGGCAAAGAAAAGATGAATGATGAGGATCATTTCTGGCATTTCAGAGCCGTTCCCTCGGGTGGCGGACTTTATCCTTTGGAAATTTATATGTATTTGAATAATAGTGTATTGCCCAAAGGAATCTATCATTACAGGCCGGATATTTCTTCTATCGAACTGATTGCAGAAGGTGAACAAATGGAGGTTATCAAAGAAATTGTATATGCAGAACCGATTATTAATATTACCAAATGCAGCTGTTTGGTGTTCATCACCTCTGTTTTTGGCAGGA
>DATFMK010000023.1:0-2226 GCA_035267005.1 Balneolales bacterium | reverse complement strand
TTGCTATAAGAATCCGGATAAGAATAGCTACTATCAAAAAAATATCGAGGATATTAAAAAACGTTTTACCTGGGAATGGATTATCCGGGATTTGGTAATAAATAAAAAAGTGTATGATCCAAAAATTTAGAGCAATACAACAATAATATCCAATATTTGCACCAACATTAATGACTATATCTACATTGGAGAGAATTTTTTTTAAAATCCCCATTTCTTTTGGTTCAAACTGTCCATTTTGCATCAATTTGTATCCAACTAACTTAAACCCCATTACTGTTTCACGGGGTTTATCATATATTTGTCTTTGATCCCGTATATATTTATAAGTCATTGCCAGTTTAGAGAAATGCTCAATAATTGGTTTACTTAACCGTATAATTTTTTTCTTCATCTTGATTCTTTTTATTGCCTAATAATTGAATGCGGATTAATTAGGATCATCCATATGCTTCAGCAACTTCATTCTCTTTCGAATAAACCCGGGGACCAATGAAACTTTATACATAAACTCATTGATATGCTGCCAGCCTTTGTGCTGATTGAACGGGTATTTCATCAATTCCGGCCAATTGAGTTTGATCATATCTTGCATAAGTTTTTGCTGTACCCGATAATCACGATCCAGTTGCATCATCGCGTTAAATATTTTACGATTGGATAACGGGTACAAGACAGGTCCGAATAACAAATTCCCATTTACCTGAGGACCGCCCCAGCAACCCAATCGTATCTCAATAGACAGAAGGTCCAATTGTACGAATAAATCATAGGTTTCAACTTCTTCCAGCCATTCAGCACATGATTGATGAAATTCCTCCACTTGTGGTAATTTGAGTAAATTAAGTAACGATTGTGTTGTGAATCGCGGTGCCACCTGGTCTGATTTCTTCAAATAGAACGCTCGTCCGACCTGGGCAGCCGAACCTTGCACAAGAATTTCCCTATCTTTTAGTATGGAGAGAGCCATATGATTTTTCATAATAGGTCCGCTCACTGCATGACCAACTTTCTTCAACCAATCCCGGCTTTGTTGTTTGTTGGCTTTAATCAAAGGCAATAGCTTCCAGTCTAAATGATGATCAGAAGTTATTTTTTGTGCGATGATTTCATCGATTCCTTTGATACGGTCGGTGAAGGTATAACAAGAGAGTTTATCCAGGATATCCAGGTCCCCGGCAGCAGATAACAGGCACCTGGAATCACGTCCGGCCGTTAATGCCAAACACAGTTGTCTCTGTTCTGATGCTCCCAGAAGCGATTGTTTGATCTGTTCGTTAATAACAGCAACCAGTTCCCCATTGGTTTTCGTCTTTTCCAGTGAATCGGGTTTCGGCCAATGGCGGTACGATTTCCAGCTATCGACCTCCAAATAATGATTTGGTAACAGACGTTTCACGGAGAAGTGAGGCGTAATCGTTCCCGGATACCAGAAATCGATCTCTGGCATTCCCATCGACTGGTATAATTCTTTATTGAAATCCTTGTCGTAATCTTCTCCCAAAAATAAACCAGGTGAGGAAGCCACACCTTCATATTTTTCCGAGTAAACAACTGGTAACGATCCGGAAGGATCCAGGTAGACATGCGGAGTATCAGCTCCGGCATAGATAGCTATAAAATGGCCGGGCTGCGCATAAACATACGATTCGAAAGCGGCTTCATCCACATCCTGAAGTGTAACCGTATCAGTATCCTGATCCGGGTAAAAGAAACCGGAAATACATCCAATTAAATGATCATCCTGGCCAGAGACAATTTTTTGCACCCGCAACATGGGATGATAACGGAAAATCCATTTCCCGAATGATAACGAACGCCAGTGCTCCCCCACTTCGACGTCATGCTTCGTTAAAACAAACTGCCCTTCATAATCCATATAAACATTTCTTATTTATCACCAATACCAACCGTTTTGTCTATAAGATGATACATCTTTGCTGCCACCATTGAAAATTTGAGACAAATTACAAAAAGTTTACGATTCAAGATATAGAATGCCAATGACACAGATTTTTTTAGCTACAGATGACGCGCTTCGCGTGAGATAAGTTGTCAGTATAAAGAGATAAGAGGGGTAATCTGTATTAAACCCTTCATCTGTGTAATCTATGATTCAGACAAATAAAAATACTCCAGGAATGTTAGAATTGGGATTTGTCGGATTAATGGATTAGAGGATTATAAGCCAAATCTACCTCTAACTACCGAGAACAAACAACAACC
>DATFMK010000022.1:0-2416 GCA_035267005.1 Balneolales bacterium | reverse complement strand
GAAAATCAATGGTGAAGACTAAATCATGTTCACCCATGACCGCATACATAGATATAATCTTACCGCCGTTTCTTTTGATTGTTTTACAGGTTTTCTGAGTCCTTTCGGAACTGATGTCCTTCATCGCCTCAGATGAATATTTCCCAAACATTAAGAATATTGACATTTGCAATCCTCCTTTAGCCTTCATGATAGATCGGCTTTCCAATGTCATCTATCGAAAAGTTGTAAAAGACATGATGCCCGTCGTAATCAAGTACCCGCAAATCATCTGCTTGTTTCAAATCGCCCAAGATCACGTTAAAGTGCTTCCCATATTTTTGTTTCACCAAATCCTCTTGAATTTCATAAGCGATGTACTTCTTGATTCCCTTGCGAGCAAGCTTCTCAACTAATTTTTGATCATTAAGTGATTGATAAGAAGTCAAAATAAGAATTGGCCCCGTACCAGTAAAAAAAATACCTGCTTTCATGACACACCTCCTATCGTTATAATTATTTACGATTTTTCAAAAATGAATTGAATTCTTTTACGCAACAGGGTCTGGCGCAAAATCAATATGACGGCGTGGAACAGGTATCAAACAGAATCGTTAGCAAAAGAACAGTGAAATAGCTGCAGTGCAAATTGAAATCCAGAGGGAGAGGAAATGATAACAGATCAGATCGATAATCATCTTAGCATAGGCTCACATTGTAGGTGCACTATTTATATTATCGATGTTTTGCTGGAGTAGAAATGACATTCTATGGGAACGAACGCTCAGATTTAATGCCTCCCCATGATAAAATAATGTTGTTTGGCGTGATGTCAAGATAATTGAAAGATTCAATTAGTTGCATTATAACAGTTATAGAATCAAAATATTAAGATTTGCTGTACAAACATACAATTCCCGGGAACTGTATGTTTCGCCTATCCAATCCACATACTGTAGCGATTTTATATTATCGTGCCTGAATCGAATCATTTTAATTATCTTATTTTATTGTATATTTGTTCAGGTAAGACACAATCGACCCGCCCCTTTTTTGAAATAAATCGCAAGATTTCCTGGTCAGCTTGAATTTTATGCGCAGTTTATAGCCAGATTTTGAGGTGGGATTAAAAATGGCGGAATCGGTTTGATTAAAAACGATCGCCTGCTGTAAGATATAATTTGCGTATCTTGAACTTTAACCAATTGGTATTATTGAATATATATAGCAGATAACGACACCGCAACATTATTAAACAGGATTGATGGTATCACAAGCTCTGAGAGTTCCTGGTTTCGGCGTATAAGTTGGAGAAACCAAAAGTACGTAAGAATCAACTTGAGGCTTGAAAATAAAGCAGAGCCATTCGACTCTGCTCTATTATGGGACCATGGGAAATAACCTACGGATGGAATTTAAGGCTGTCGGGGATACGGTGAACCTGACATCCAGAATAGAGAGCTTAGCTGAACCTGGGACTACATATACGAGCGAGGACATCTTCAAAATTACCGAGGGATTTTTCCGGTTTGAGGCTTTAGGAGAAAAAAGGATTAAAGGCAAAGAGAAACCGGTTAGAGTTTACCGAGTAATTGCGCCAAGCATTAGAAGAACACGCTTTGACGTCAGTGCCGAGCGGGGGCTGACACCTCTGGTCGGGAGATCTCGCGAACTTGAGATTTTACTGGATGGGTATATGAGATCAAAAGAAGGCCACGGTCAAGCCCTGTCCATAATATCGGAGGCTGGCGTCGGTAAATCCCGGCTATTATATGAGTTCAGAAAGGCTGTGGCCCACGAAGATGCTACCTTTCTGCTATATATATGAAATAAAACCAATAGCTTAAAATTTAAGATACTCAAACGATGTACGAAACCGCTTCGCGGTAGCTTCAATTTTTTTGTTTAATTTTAGTAACAATTGTGCAATATTTGAGATGGTTATATTATTGAAGATAGGAAGTGGATACTTCACCCATATAGCATATTTCGTGCCAAAATTCGGCTTCGCACATCGCCGTTTTATCAACAATCCCGCACCGGAATATCACATTCTTATTAGTTTATAAGGCTAAAACTCAATAAAAGGTTTTGGCCTTTTATTTTGCTGGACTATTGATAAAACACTTATTAGATATCTTAATAAAATCAGGCTACCCTCCGCTTCACATATCTAGCAGATAGCATAGATCCGCATTATTCAAAAAAAACTGTATAATTTGAAATTTTTCCCGTTAGATGCTTATTGTGATATCCAATTATATCCTTCATTTCACAATCAGTGGGCGGTATCACTATATATTGTGGATTAGCTCACTGGCCGCAAAAATCGTAACTCGTGTATATTTTATTATGCAATCTGCATGATTCCTTTATTTCAGGAGCAGGCACGATTTATACAATTTTTGGCAAGCCAAAATTGAATGCCTTGCCAAAT
>DATFMK010000021.1:0-2195 GCA_035267005.1 Balneolales bacterium | reverse complement strand
AAGCAGCAAACGTCTTCAGTCAGTACGCACTCCTGAATCGGGGTGCACAATACTTCAAAGAAACACGATTGCCCCGTAAGGACTGGAAAAGTCTCGATGATTTGGCCCCGCAATTGGCCGAGTTCGAGCTGCGTTTCCAATCCCAAGATTTTGATACAGCATTAGGGGTGCTCTTAGAAATCGATTTCGACTACCTGATGTTGTGGGGCCATTCTCGAATAGTCCTTGAGTATCATCAACGACTGCAGGGAAAGATTGAAGATGACTCTCTCAAAAAAGACTCCCTAAGCACATTAGGCCTTTGCATACGTGATCGCTTTAGACGTACCTAAATTATATCGATAATTGTACAACTTATTATATATTATAGGTTTTATACTCATTAGCCTGCAGCTATAAAATACATTAAAATTTGTTTACATACTCATAAGATTGTTGTATACTCCTCCTTATAATAAAATATATGAGGAGGTGTTTCATGGATACTTTTGATAAGCTACTTGAATTTCAGAAAGATTTAATCCAATCACAACTTAAAGTCATCTACCGCTACCAGCAGCAAAGCCCCCATCTTAAAAAAACCGCAAAACGTACGTCTAAGTTAAATATCGTTGAGGACATACTCGCCTCTTATCATCAGCCGCTGCATATCTCTAAGATTATTGAAATTGCAAAAAACGATTACAATGTCACCTTAGAAAGAGATTCTATCGTTTCCGCCCTGGTAAAAAAAATTAAGGCCGGGGTACGATTTACCCGCGTGGCACCAAACACTTTTGATTTGAAATAATAAACCGCCAGCTGGAAAGGAGAAATTTACCGATGAGCTTTACCGTAAAAATAAATCGAATACGAAAAATCTTGGGTCAAGGTGAACACTTTCAACGGGAAAAAAAATTCCTCTCTTTGAACTCGTAGTTGCTTTAGTTTCAACTTTTACCGTTACCTCCAAGAAAAAAGCAATCGCTGATGCCCATCGAAACTTTATCAGTCTTACTGGGGACAAAATCTCGCGAAGTAGCTTCTGGCAACGACTTGCAAATGGTAAACTTGTTGATTTTTTGGAAAAAGCCGTCTTAAATTTTTCCTTTAAAATCCAACAAAAAGCATTATCCAAACTCTCGTGGTTATCAATATTTAAAGATGTATTTATCTACGATGCTTCTCCTATCCGTCTACCGGCATCCTTATCAAATATATTTCCAGGTAACCGCAAAAATCACAGCCCGGCTTGCTTTAAATTAAGCGCCTTGTACACCATGAGCATGCGAGGTGTTCAATGGTTGAAACTTTCCGATCAAAAAACCCACGACAGTCAAATCCTTCCGGATCTTGAACAATTAATAGGTTCATTGTTCCTATTCGATCTGGGTTATTTTAGCCACAAATTTTTGTATACATTGAGTAAGATTGATGTCTGGTGGATCTGTCGCTTAAAGGCCAACTCCGTGCCTATCATTACCCGTGTTGTCAAAGGAGTTGCTAAACGTTATATCGGTTGCCCTCTGAATGAAAAGGTTAATCTCAGAGGATCCATTGTTGAAGTTATGGCCAAATTAATGCTGCCGGGAAATGGATTCATAGAGGTTCGTCTCATCGGGTTTCGATTTCCTAAAACAAAGCAATATCGTTGGTATGCCACAAATTTAACAACTTCAATGCTCTTAGCTGAGTGGATTTACCCTCTGTATCGATTGCGATGGCAAATCGAACTTTTCTTTAAATCCATAAAATCCGTGCTAAATGCCGATCAAATTACTTCCGGCAATGAAAATATTGCTTTGGCCATCGTTTATAGCTCCATTCTTTCATCTCTGATTGCAAGCTCAATGATAATTGAAGAAGCTCTGGCATTTTCTCATGTTGAGTTGAAATCAATCACCGCTCAAAGGCTTATGACGGTATATTCTAATATAGCTCATACTCTGGCCCAGTGCCTCGTTTCAAAACTAATTCCAAACATATTCTTACAGAAAAAGTTGCACAGTCTTCTCCATTTACTGATGTGCCCAAATAGAAAACATCGCCCGACTTCGCTAGAAGTAGTTGTAATGTTGACATTTTAGGAAATTTGGCTTTCTTATCCGATCACATATGTTTGAGAGGGTGCAAGCCTAATATTACGTAGTAAATATCACTATAATTAGACTATTTTTATTTTTTTGTTGACATAATGTGACAAAATATATTAATTT
>DATFMK010000020.1:0-9484 GCA_035267005.1 Balneolales bacterium | reverse complement strand
AACCGTTATTATAATCGGTATGTTCACCAATTAAATTTACTCTGCCAGGAGATTTTACGAATATGGGATCCGTTTTGAATTCATTTTTAAAATAATCTTGAATCTTAGATAATAAAGGATCTGATTGTTCCATTTTTTAATTACTATTCTACTGTTGAATTTCGAGTAAAAAACACAAACCCGGCGCCAGTTATGAACATGATGCCTCCCCACCAGATATCCGGATGCATGTATTCCATTACAGTTCCACTTTGGGCTGGATGGTAATAATTATAAATTCCAGCTAAAATTAATACGAGGCCAATGAAAAACAGAATCAGACCTACAAAGAACCATATGGGTTTCATACCACCGGGTTCTTCCGGCAAGACATCAGTTTCTTTATTAATATTTTTTGTTTCTTCAGACATAATGAGACTCCTTTTTTACCAGAAATAAATATTGAGAGCAATTAAAACAACGCCGGATATAATAGCTACAAATTCAGGCGTTTTATAGTATGGCCTTGGTTTGGTATCGACTTCTTCCGTTAAACCTTTAACTAGACCGACAAGTTCCTCTTTAGGTTTCTTACTTGTAAAGAAACTTATGAGGATCGTTACACCAAAGCATATTAACCAGGCCCACCAAGCTCTCCAGAAATTAGCGGCCATATCACTGGAGGCATGAGAAAAGGTGATTGCATTTTTTGCAATCCAGCCGAATTTCATCGCTATATACATTCCAAATGACGTAACCATACCAACAAGCAGGCCCCAGAAAGCGCCATCCGCAGTAATCCAAACGAAAAACATACCTAAAAGCATCACGGCGAAAAGAGGGGCATTCACCCAGGAAAAGATGGCTTGCATGTAATCCATAATGGTTGGCATACTTTTAGCCCAATAAGCGGTTCCGACGCTGAGGATAATACCAACCAAGGTTGCAACACGTCCCATCCAAAGCAAATGTTCTTCCGTTGCATCTTTCTTAATGACGGCCTGATAAATATCATAGGTCCAAACAGTATTAAAAGCACTGATATTTCCAGCCTGACCCGCCATAAAACCAGCTAACAAAGCGGTGACGCCTAAACCGAGCAGTCCATGCGGGTAATATCGTTTCAATAGGAGAGGTAACGCTGAGTCGTAGTTGATATGTCCACCGGTATGCAACAGATGAAACCCGGTTGAGCTTTCTTTAGATAGGACAAGTGCAATTAAACCACCAATAACAACGATAAATGGAAGAGCCATTTTAAAGAAAGATGCGATAATCGGGGTCATTCGGGCAGATCGTAAATCTTTAGCTGAAAATGCACGTTGGACCACTAAAAAGTCGGTTGTCCAGTAACCGAAGGAAAGGACAAAACCCAAACCAAGTGCGATACCACCCCAGGTCACCATCATTCCATTTTTATTGGCATTTCCAGCCGTTGACCATAGGGAAGTATAAGCATGGGGAATGCGTGCCATGATTTGATGAAAACCGCCGATATTGACTAAACCTAAAACGACGACGAGGAATAATCCGAACCAAATCAAAAAGAATTGTACGATTTCTGTAAAAATAGCAGATAAAAGACCACTCATCGTAACATAAACTGCTACCGTTAATGCGGAAGCCCACATACTTATATGCCAATTCCAACCGAGGAATGTATGCATAACCAAAGCCATGGCATAAAGGTTAATACCTGCGACTAACAACGTCATCACAGCGAATGAGATACCATTGAGGACACGGGTTTTTTCGTCATATCGTAATTTTAAGTAGCCCGGTATCGATTTGATTTTACTGCTGTAATAAAACGGCATCATATATATGGCCAGAAATAACATAGCGGGGACCGCGCCGATCCAATAAAAATGGGCCACCATAACTCCATATTTGAAGGTATCACCGGTCATTCCCATGAGTTCAAGGGCTCCTAAATTTGCAGAAAGAAAAGCCAGACCTGCAACCCAGGAACTATTTTTCCTTCCAGCCAGGAAAAAGTCATTCTCATTTTTAGTGTATTTCTTCAGATAAAATCCAATGCCGATGATAAAGGCGAAATAAATCGCTATTACCAGCCAATCGGCAAAATTTAATGCTAATGAACTCATTCAGTTTCTCCTTATAATCATGGTTTAGTTGTCTGTAGAAAATAGGTTACAATTTTCAAAATCAGGCTTACCCTGTATGATATCGATTGTCAGAGTCCAGGTATCTGTGGCACCTGCCTCAAGAAACGGACATTCCTTTCGATCTTTGGCTTTCTGCACAGAATCCGGACGACCATTGGTGGGTTCAAGACCTACCGTAAGATGCTTATTATCTGTATGGTCCGGCCAGCCTCCATAGCATAACCAAATACCCAAAAAAGGAATTTCGTTAGTATCAAAATGATAAACCAGAGATTCATCGGTTTTAGGTTTATAAATTCCGGCACAACCTTTTTTTAAACGATGAGTAAACACTTTAACCGCACTATTCAATTTTTTTTGTTGAACCTCGGAATAATTGGTTTCATTATCCAGAAAAGGCCAGGGCAAGATGTCTCCGTAATCACCAAGTTTTTCATCTGATGTTCCATTTAAAAAAACTTCCTCAATAGGATCAGCCAGATAAACCTGGTTACCTGGCTGTACATTAAGAAGGGGATGAGCCGACCATAAATATGCAAATCCGAAATCTGCGTTATTTTTTACGCTATACGAAATCTGAATTTTATTATCATGCAGAGAAATTTCTTTCGAAAACTCATAATCAAGTCGGACTCCCTGAATCGATAATTTTACCCGGTCACCGTCTACATCATAATTCCATGGTCGTGACCATAATTCACCGTGATCTGGTAAAAATATTTCTTCCTGTTCCTCGCTTCCATTAATAGAAAAGTGAGTGTCTTCTATTGTCGGAAAGCATTCGTCAAAACCACTGGTATCATAATTCTCAAACGGATCACCATAGGAAGCCGTTTTATATTGGCTTTGAGGTTCCTGTAAAAATTGAGTACCTGTTTTTTTGCTATTCAATTCAGCCATTTTCCCGCCTAATGAAGGAATAAAGCTTAGTTTCAAATGATCATTATCTATACTAAAGTATTCATAACCATTTTGAGTATAGTTTTTAATTGTTACTTTGCCCATATTAGAAAAAAATCTGCCTCATTTTAAATCTTAATCTTATTTCTTTAAAACCTGTTTAATGATTATCATTTTTTTGAAATGACATATAGACGTACTCATTTCATTGTACAGATACAACAAATCCAGTAATATTTGCTATCTACTAACTTCTCTGTAAGCCCTTCCTCTTTTATCAAAAATCATATACAAAATGAACACGAATAATTATCCCGAGAGAAAGAAAACTTTAAATATAAAAATCAAATTATAATAAATATGATAACGATAACAAACTCTTAATTTAATGTTATCGTTAACAAGTAGGAACAAATTACATGTAAAGATTGACAAATGTCAAGAAATTATTTTAAAAAACATCAAGGTATGTAAATAAAATCGTTCTTTTTCAAAAGACGGGCTAACAGGTAAATTAATTGGTATGTGTATCATTATTACAACCACAGGACTGGCGAATCACCAATTCGGTCTCAACTACGATATGTTCCACCTTTTCATCACCATTGATGCAATCGATTAACTTTTGAGCCGCTTTTTTACCAACTTCGTAAGCCGGTTGACGAACGGTTGTAAGCGGACAGGAAACAAGTTCGGCACGAATATCATCTGTAAATCCAACGATTGCAATATCTTCAGGAATGCGTAATCCGGCATCCTTAATGGCTTGCATAGCACCAAAAGCTGCCGGATCGTTAACAGCAACAACAGCCCGGGGGCGTTTATTTTTGGGCAATTTTAACAATTTTTTCATGGCATCGTAACCACCGGATTCATTAAAGCCTGATTCGACTATAAGATCGGGATCAATCTTTAAATCAGCTTCCTCCAGCGCTTCTTTAAACCCTTCCAATCGTTTATTACCAATTGAAACCTCTTTAGGTCCGCTTAAATGTGCCAGCTTATGATATCCATGGCTGATTAAATGTTTCGTGATTTCCTTAGAGCTTTCTTTATCGTTAATGCCAACCGAACTGGCATCGATACCCTCAACGTACCGGTCAAAAAAGACAATCGGATATTTAGCATTAACCAGCTCTTTATAAAGCTTGAAATTTTTAACAGATTCTGCAGTAGAAATTAATATGCCATCTACTCTGTGAGATTCCAGGGTATTAAGCGCATCTTTTTCGCGTTTCTGTTTTTCAGCCGAATGCGTTAAAATAAGATGATAATTATGTTGATAAGCGACCTCTTCAATACCGCGAATAACCTCAGGAAAGAAGGAGTGGGATATTTCCGGTACAACTACACCTATGGTGAATGTCTTATTTAATACCAGACTTTTTGCGATTTGATTGGGTTTATAACCAAGACGTTTTGCTGTCGCAAGAACTTTCTTCTTGGTTTTTTCATCCACATTCTCCCGGTTATTCAAAGCCCTGGAGACCGTCATTACGGATATCCCTAATTCTTTAGCGATTTCTTTTTGAGTTGCGCGCGTTGCCAATTGCCTAAATATTACCTGTTTTTATTTAAAGGGTTGATTATTCTTAGATAGTATATAATAAGATATTTTGATGCTTCGTTATCAAATGAAAATTTAATAGTTACACTTTATTTGTTTTTCGTAAAATATTTTGAATATCGTATCTTTATCAATTATGTACGATTGTGTCAAAAGTAGATCATAGTAAATAATATTATGATGACTAACCATTATAAAAAATAAAAATGCAAACTAAAAAGGTCTGGTAAATTTATTGTTATGGTTAAATCAACCGTTGAACGCAGAGATAAAATATTTCAATTACTGAATGATGAAGGTAGTGTCAAAGTGAATGATTTGAGTTCGTTATTTGGCGTTTCTTCTGTTACCATTCGAAATGATCTGGAATTTTTTGAAAAAAAAGGTATCGTACATCGTACGTACGGCGGGGCTCTTTTACGTAATAATGTATATAATGATTCTTCTATAGAGGAGAAACAAAAATTACATATCAACGAAAAACAAAAAATTGGTCAATATGCCGCTGAAATGATTAATGATGGTAATTCTATTGTACTCGACTCTGGCACGACCACCCGGGAAATCGCCATCAGGATTAAGGACAAGCAAAATCTTACGGTAATGACCAATGCCATTAATATTGCTCTGGAACTGGCCGGCTTAAATAATATTTCGGTTATGATGACCGGCGGTGTCTTACGTGAAAAATCGTATTCATTAGTCGGACCAGAAGCAGAATCCGTTTTGAGTAATTTTTACTTTGATAAGCTTTTTTTAGGAGTAGACGGGCTTGATATTAATTACGGTTTAACAACTACTAATCCACTTGAGGCCCAGTTAAACCGATTAATGGTTAAACGTTCCAATCAAGTAATCGCAGTAACAGATTCAAGTAAGTTTGGCAGACATAGTTTCTCTTTTATTAGTGATTTGGATCCTATAAGTACAATTATCACCGATAGTGATATTACCGAAGAATATGAATCTGCTTTTATGAAAAGAGGTATTAAAGTAGTAAAAGTGTAATTATTCGTTGATTAACGTATTTTTTTTACATTTCGAAAGCACATTTACAGTATCACTTTTCATCATTATTTATAGATGTTAAATGGGCTTTTTGGGTTCTGTTGAGAGGTGTATTTTACCTTTTACAATTTTGGGGCTTTTTAAAAATCTGTTTAAAGTAATTTACCGGGCAAATTTATGAAAGTGCCGTATTTTCTATAATTGACAAATTTGAAATATTGCTGATTGATTATACAGGTCGTTATTTTAACTCATTTTAGGCCATCCAATATTACATTTCCAATCTGATATAATCATTTTTTATCAAGTCAGTGCTTTATGTAAATTCAATGATGATCTTTCAAACCTAAGTTGGAAGGGTATAAATTCGTTGGATAAGTTTCATTTTATTACTTATAATTGATAAAAAGCAGTTAGAGGTCACATAACGAAATTTCAAATTGGTAAATTAATAAGGTACTGAAAGAAATAAATAATTATTGTAAAGGTGAAGGATACATTTTTAGATATTCATAAATCAGCTCTGAAGAATAAAGGAGCTTACTTTACGGCAACAGAAATATCGCGACAGCCTCAATCCTGGAAAAAGACGTTACTTGAATTAAAAGAACGAAGGTCTGAATTCGAGTCATTTCTTGAGTCGATGAAGGACATAGAAAATTTACAAGTAGTCCTGACAGGAGCCGGGAGCTCTGCGTTTATCGGGGAAGTGTTACAATATGCCTATAAGGTAAATTTTAGAAAAGATATAAAGGCCATAGCGACAACGGATCTAGTCACGCACTTCGAAAGTTTAATACAATGTGATAAACCGTTATTATTAATATCATTCGCACGATCTGGGAATAGCCCTGAAAGCATGGCAACCATTCAGTTAGCTAATGAATTATGCACGAATAACATCTTCCATTTAATAATAACCTGTAATCCGGAAGGAAAGTTAAACACCGAGGTTTCAGGTGAACATGTTATTACGTTTTTGCTTCCCGGAGAGACTAACGATCAGAGCCTGGCTATGACCAATAGCTTTAGTTCTATGATGATTGCCGGTTTTCTTCTTTCCGATTTGGATCATCTTGATCAATATGAGGAAGAATTAGCTGATATTGGAGAATATGCAGAAAAGATATTATCTAATTATTTACCCCAAATAAGAAAAATAGCCGAATCTGATTTTGAAAGAGCCATCTTTTTAGGCTCCGGTCCCTTTCTGGGGATAGCACGGGAATCTCATCTGAAATTACAGGAACTGACCGATGGTCATGTGATATGCAAATTTGATTCCTTTTTGGGTTTTCGACACGGTCCTAAAGCCGTTGTCGATGAAAAAACGTTGATTGTCTATTTGGTTTCGAATTCGGATTATGTGAAAAACTATGAGATGGATCTTATTAAAGAGATTCAGAAAAATGGTTTTGGTGAACAATCGCTTGCTATCGTTGAAAATTCACTGCATGACCGAATAATTGATCAGGAATCCTGTGTATTGTTATCTGATGAAGTCAGGAAAAGTAGTCCATTTTTAATGGGTGGTGTATACGTCATGGTTGCTCAATTACTTGGTTTTTTCAAATCCTTACATTTTGGTCTGGAGCCGGATAATCCTTCCCGCAAAGGTGCTATAAGCAGAGTTGTACAGGGAGTTCAGATTTATCCATATGATTATCAGGAAATACAAGACGGATCGATATGATTGTTTGCGTTTGTCCGAATCTATCGATCGATTCCTTCTTTGAAATGGTTCATTTTCGGGAATCCCAGGTTAATCGTTCCCAGAAAGAAGCCTATTATCCCGGAGGAAAAGGCGTGCATGTGGCATTAGCTGCTAAAGAATTAGGGGAAGACGTTGCGTTATTAGGTTTTTGGGGTGGGGTCACAGGGCAATGGATAAAAAAGAAGTGTGAGCAATTCGGAATTATGTGCTTTGGACCGGTTATCAATCAAAATTCCCGGTTTAATATCATCTTTAAAAGTCAGAAAAGCAGGATTGATGAAACACAAATTCTGGCAGCGGGACCCCAAATAGATAAGGTGTCATTTGCCGCTTTTAAAGAGGATTTCAAAAAAATAATAGAAGATGCTAAATGTATCGTAATGAGTGGTTCCTGGCCCAATAGCCAAACGGAAGATGAATATCAACATCTAATAGAAATATCCGGGGAATATCAGAAACCGGTATTTATAGATTTTACCGGTCAGCAATTGACCAATGTTTTATATTCGAAACCATACGGTCTGCATCTTAATCTGGATGAAGCCCAGGAATATTTTGGAGAAACAAGTACCGAATTGCAGTTGATCCAAAAGATGAACAATGTTTCAACGTTGCCAATGTTAACCCTGGGTCTGATGGACTCTGTTTGGGACGAGAGAACCAATATGTAACCGGAAGTTGTAAAATTGAAGAAGATGAAGTAGTGAGTACCGTGGGCAGCGGGGATTGTACCGTGGCCGGTTTAGCCGTTAGTTATGTCAGAAATTACAATTTATATCAAACAGTAACATTAGCAGTAGCTTGTGGTGCTGCCAACTGCCTGCGTTCTGAGCTTGGTATGCTGTATAAAAAAGATGTAGATTCCTTACTATCGAAAGTTTCAGTCAATGAAGTTAATCCTTAATCCCGTTTACAACTTATATGAATAAATTGTTCGATGTCATTGTTGTTGGAGAGCTAAATATCGATATGATTTTAAACCGTATTGAAGGTCTGCCTGAAATCGGGAAAGAGAAGATTTCGGGTGATATGGAGATGACACTCGGAAGCTCATCTGCAATTTTTGCAAGTAATATCAGTAGCCTGGGTGCCAAAGTTACGTTTTTCGGTAAAATTGGTGCGGATTCATTGGGAGATTTCGTCATTCAATCTTTAAAAACGAATCAGGTTGATACCAGTTTGATCATTAAAGATGCTAAGTTAAAGACGGGCGTTACGGTCGCATTGAATTATAACGAAGACCGGGCGATGGTGACGTATCCTGGTGCTATGGAGGCTTTGACTCTTGATGATATTTCTGACGATGATTTAAAAAAGGCGCGACATTTACACGTCTCATCTGTTTTCTTGCAAACGGGACTCAAAAAGGATGTCGGCGAGTTGTTTAAAAAAGCCAAAAATTTGGGATTAACCACCTCGCTCGATACACAATGGGATCCGGATGAGAAATGGGATTTAAATCTATCCGAAATCCTACCATATGTAGATGTCTTTCTGCCAAATGAAGCGGAATTGCTCAATTTAACCCATCAGCCTGACATCAGTAAAGGACTCAATGAGTTGCAGGAATACGCATCTCTAACGGTTGTTAAAATGGGAAGTCAGGGTTCCTTATCACATTCCAAAGAAAATAAGATTTTGGTTGAAGCTTTTAGTAATCAAAATGTTATTGATGCCATAGGTGCCGGAGACAGCTTTAACGCAGGTTTTATTTATAAATATCTTCAGTCTGAGTCTGTCCGGGAATGTCAGAAGTTTGGGAACCTGATCGGAGCCATTTCTACGACTGCACCGGGCGGAACAACGGCGTTTCAGAAAAGTAATAATTGGAAAAAGACGGCAATTGAAAAATTCGATTTTAAAATAAATGATTAGATGAAGTTACAGGAAAAGTTTAGCGAATTACAACAGAAGAAATCCGCATTACTGGCGACAAATTTCTATAATTATGAGACCTTAAAAGGGATATTATTGGCTGCATCGGGACTCAATGTACCGATTATTCTCCAAATAACGGAAAAATCCATTAACTATCTTGGTCTCGATGTAGCAACGAAAATGGCCAGATCCGCATTAGATCAATTTGAGGTAGAAGGTTGGCTGCATCTCGATCACGCCGATTCCTACGATTTAGTTGCTCGTTGTCTGGATGCCGGATTCGATTCCGTTATGATGGATGCCAGTGAT
>DATFMK010000019.1:0-3368 GCA_035267005.1 Balneolales bacterium | reverse complement strand
GTCGCGGTAGGGAATCATACTATTATAAATGATGCGAAAAACTGGCCTAAAATGAATGGGAAAAGTCTTTCAGGCTATGAGCGAAATAAAATTTGGCTTAATAACGGATCAGGTGGTTTTGAAGAAGTGGGCAAAGCTGTTGGTGGCAAACAAGTCTATGACAGCCGAGCTGTTGCTGTAGCCGATTTATGGAATACAGGTGCTCTTGATATCATAGTAGCTAATCAAAATGGTCCGGTTATGGTTTATAAAAATACGGTTGCCCCCGGTCGCCATTGGATTGGATTTAAATTAAATGGAACCAAATCAAACCGGTCCGCTATTGGCGCCGAAGCTACCTTATTTTGGAATCATCATATTCAGAAACAGGTGGTAACTGGTGGTAATGGATTCTGTTCGGAGAATCAGCGTCGATTGTTTTATGGATTAGGGAAAAATGCAAAAATTGACAGTTTGGTGATCAATTGGCCGTCCGGACAATATCAGGTTATCAGACATCCATCCGTCGATCAATATCATAAAATAACTGAACCCAAATGAGTGAAAATACTATTACAAAAGCATTAAAGCGCTGGATACCCATTTATACCGATAAACGGTATATTGCACCGATATTCATCACGCTGATTTTGATAGCAGCAGAGCTTTCTTATGGAATTCTTGAGGGATATCCCAAATTGGCTGCTGCTATTTTTGCAAGTATGGGTACCGAACTTATATTAGGTAAATTGGTAACGGGCAAATGGCGAAATCTTTCCAGCGCCTATGTTTCGGGTATCAGTATTGGTATTCTCATTCGTTCACCAATGATATGGCCTTATGCTCTGGCGAGTATTATCACGATTACATCAAAATATGTATTACGATACAAGGGGCGTCATATATGGAATCCTTCCAATTTCGGCGTAGTCGCCCTGTTACTACTTGCGTCCAATTCCGTAGCCGTGTTAAGTGTGCAATGGGGGAATAATATTTGGGTCATGGCTGTCATTTGGGTCTTAGGATTTATCATTGTGTGGAGAGTAGACCGGCTGCATATCAGTGCCGTTTATATCATTTCGTTCTTATTCTTTTCATTAATAAGAAGCTGGATTTCAGGGAATCCCTTCCTCGGTGAAGTCGCTCCGATAACCGGACCCATGTATCAGCTGTTTACTTTTTTCATGATCACAGATCCCAAAACGACCGTATCCAGCAAGTGGGGCCAATACGTGGTGCCTTTTGCTATCGCGGCTGTGGAGATGGTTCTCAGGCTGGTATTCCATGCCGTGTATGCCCCATTTTATGCGTTATTTATAGTCGGACCGATCGCCATGGTTATCGAGATAACCTGGAAAGATATGCAACAGAAAAGAGCGGTTAAAACGGCTGCGACTTGATGGAGTTGATGAGCCCGGCTTTATACTGGTAACTGTATCAATAATAGAATCCTCACTTTGTTAACAAGGGTTCTATTATTATTTCGTATCGATAGGCATTTATAGATGGGCCCCGCATGGTTAGCGGAGTCCATCTATGGAATTATTAACTAAATTAATGGTTTTTAAATGCTTTTTTAATACCTCTTACCGCCTGATGAATTCGTTGGTCGTTTTCGATAAGTGCAAAACGTACATATTCATCACCACCAGGACCAAAACCAATACCAGGGGAGACGGCGACATTGGCTTCTTTTAGTAAGAATTTGGAAAATTCAATGGATCCCATTTCCCGGTAAGGTTCAGGTATTTTTCCCCAGACAAACATCGTCGCTTTGGGTTTTTTCACGGTCCAGCCGATTCGATCTAAGGATTCCACTAAACAATCCCGCCGGCCTTTATAAAGATCACGAATCTCCTGGGCAAAGGCATCGCCATTGTTAAGGGCCTCGATAGCTGCGATCTGTACAGGCTGGAATATACCGTAATCCAGATAACTTTTGATTCTCTTTAAAGCAGATATCAAATCTTTGTTACCGGCACAGAAGCCCACTCTCCAGCCCGGCATATTGTAACTTTTGGAAAGCGTAAAGGTTTCGACACAAATTTTTCGGGCTTCCGGAATCTGAAGGATGCTTGGGGCTTTATAGCCATCGAAGCACAGATCCGCATAAGCCAGATCGTGAACGATAATCAGATCGTGTTCAAGGCCAAAATCTACCACTTTTTGGAAGAAATCGAGGTCAACAACTTCCGTCGTCGGATTATGAGGGAAATTCAGGATTAACATTTTGGGTCGTGGCCAGCTTTGCCGGTACGCTTCTTCCAATCGTTCAAAAAAATCATGTCCCTGTTCGAGTGGTACGTGACGTAAATCACCGCCGGCGATAACAACCGAATAGGCATGAATGGGATAAGTCGGATCCGGGCATAAAACCAAATCTCCCTGATCGATGATACCCAATACAAGATGAGCCAAACCTTCTTTAGATCCCATCGTAACGACTGCTTCATTTTCCGGATTCAGATCGACATCGTAATGTCTCTTGTACCAATCGGTAAGTGCAAGACGTAATTTGTATAATCCGCGGGAAACGGAATATCTGTGATTTTGAGGTTTCCTCGCCGCTTCTACTAATTTATCAACTATGGGTTGGGGAGTGGGTTGATCGGGATTACCCATGCTCATATCTACAATATCTTCACCTGCACGACGAGCCTTCATTTTCATCTCATTTGTTACAGCAAAAGCATAGGGAGGTAATCGTTTGATGCGATTAAATTCACGAGTTTTCATAGTCTGATTATTAGAGAGATCTTATAAGATTACAGAGAGAGAAATTAAAAATTAAAAGGGTACTAATTTTAAAAGCAATACTTATTTCGCTGCTGTGTCATCATTGGGAACCTGTGCGACTTCTTCGCTTTTCGGTTGAATGGGATAACAACCCAGCACTTTGACGAAGCTGGAATGCTTATCCAGTTCATCAATCGCCCGTGCGACATCGGCATCTTGGGTGTTTCCTTCGATGTCAAGATAAAATAGATATTGCCAAGGTACATTTGGTCGTGGACGGGATTCCAGCTTGGTCATGTTAATCCCATGATCATCAAGCACCCGAAGAGAATCCATCAAGGCTCCTTTATGGTGACTGGTAGCTATGACCAATGAGGTTTTACAGGGGATTTGCGGATCACAATAAACCGGTTCTCTTGCCACAATGACAAACCGGGTATAATTTTGTTCCTGATTGGCAATACCGCGTTCCAAAATCTGAAGTCCGTATTGTTCACCCGCCATAGCACCGGCGATTGCAGCTTGTGTCAAGTCACCATCTTCTTGCACTTTTCTTGCGGCCATGGCCGTATCGACATATGATTCCACCTTACAATCGGTCAATTTGGACAGAAAACGGCTGCATTGGGCTAAAGCCTGTGGATGAGATATAA
>DATFMK010000018.1:0-5179 GCA_035267005.1 Balneolales bacterium | reverse complement strand
ATAGTACTAGTATAGTCAAATCCATCTGGAGCATATTACCCCCTAAAATAATTTGTCCGGAACATGCTTGCTCTAAATGCATACAGCTCACACATGTACCTCATATTCGCTGTGATAATCTATTTTGGTAAAACTCCGTTTAATTTTTGTAATATATTGTAATTAATATAGAAATTCTTTTCCGAAAATCCCAATTGTATCAACTCAGCCAATTTTTTACATTTTGCAGATCGTTTTCAATTTTTAATATTTCCATATAATTACAATACGATAGACAATTCCCGGTTTTTTATGGAAGATAGAATTTTATTTAAAAGTACTTGACTTTTGGGATTAAATGATACATTTAGGATAATAAAACCCTAAATGTATCAAATGCAAAATGCCAAAAATCAATTTACTCAAAAAAGTTGAAAACTTCTTCCGAAAACGCCGAGTCGTAACGATGAGTGATCTATGCGAAGCCATTGGATCTTCTTCGCGCATGACTGTATTTAGAAGACTTCGCCAGATGGAATATGTCACAAGCTACACGCATGCCGGCCGCTACTATACACTTTACGATATTGCCCGCTTTGACTCAGATGGTATTTGGTTTTACGATGATATCGGTTTTTCTCAAAATGGCTCGCTAAAAAACACGGTGACCTATCTGGTTGATGAGAGTGATGGGGGAAAATTTCACTTTGATCTTGAGAGACAATTAAGGGTTCGTGTTCACAACGTGTTATTGGATTTGATCAAAGCAAAGCAAATAAAGCGGAGAAAGTTTGAAGGCCAATATCTCTATCTGAGCAGCGATAAAGCCCGAAGCACAAAGCAGTTCGAACAACGCGATCAACTGTCAATGCAGGCAAGGCGCATACCCGTTTTTATTTCAGAGTCAATCGTTATCGAAATATTGGCCGAGGTGATTCGCCAGTCCAAAAGACATCCGCGTGCGGATCAGGTCGCATCCGCCTTGGCGAAGAGGGGACTGCCGATCGCAGAAAAGGATGTTATGAGCGTATTTGATCATTATGACATCGAAAAAAAAACTGCGGATTCACATTATTTCGATACTTAAGACAATGTATTGATCAGCTGGCTTGGCGTTTTTCAGCGGCCACACTATTTCCCGGTATTCCGACCGCTAGATTTGAGCCGAGCGACTGCAATTGTGTCAGCTGTAAGCAGAAGCTGAAAGTTTTGAAGACCCACACAAAGACAGCGGCGACGTTGGAAATTGGGAGGGTTAGATTCCATGAGACCATTAAGCACTGTGAAAGTTGCCATGCAATTTACCGTAGCGATGAACCACGCAAGCTGGTACCGCATCGATGCAGGTGTGGATTTAATGTTTTGGTAGATGTCGGCATGGCATTGTTTGTTGAATGTAAAAACGAAAAACAGATTCAAGCCGACCTTAAAAGCTGTAATGTTGCGATTTCGATTCGGCAGATTGGATATTTAGCTAAGAAATTTATCGTCTATTTGGCACTTGCTCATAAACAAAGCCGTAGCAAGATAAAAGATTTACTTTCCTTAAGAGGTGGGTACATTTTACATTTGGATGGCACTTGTGAAGGCGACAGCCCCCATCTGATGAGTGCGCTTGACGAAATTGCTCAGATCGTATTAGACAATATCAAGATGCCTTCGGAGAAAGCCGATAAGATTATTCCTTTCCTCAGACGGATCAAAGACTGCTATGGCATACCGCTGGCCCTGGTTCATGATATGGGTGCAGGTATATTATCAGCAGTTAAAAAAGTTTTTCCCGGCGTTGCGGATTATATCTGTCATTATCATTTTCTGCGAGATATTGGCAAAGATTTATTCGGAATTGAATATGCAAGGATTCGAAGTGAATTAAGCAAGTACAGCATTCGCGCGTCTTTAGGAAAAATTGTCAAAGGCTTAGAAGAAAAGATTGAGACGCAGCCGGATCTGGCCAATAGTTTGGATGGTTACTTGAAGGATGAAGGTAAAAGCGGAAATGTTTTGCCCCGTGTTCTGGCGTATATCCTATCCAATTGGATTTTGGATGCCAATAGTGAATTAAATGGATATGGCTTTCCGTTTGATCGCGCTCATCTTATTTTCTATAAAAGACTGAAGACAGCAAGAAGTATAGTGGAAAATTTATCAGCCAAGAAGAAAAAGGATAAATATATTATCAAATTGAATCGGGTGTTAGGACGGGCTATAAATGACAAAAATCTAAAAACAATAGTCAGCAGAATGGAGGAAAAAACGCAGATATTTGATGAACTGCGCGATGCGATGCGTATAGCTGCTTCAGATGGTAAAAAAGGATTAAATGATGATGGTGAAGATGTGGACATCAAAACCATTCAAAAAGCAGTGACAATTTTTCGTAACTCAGATAAAATCAAAGCCGCTGCTGAAGCAAATGTAGAATACAAGAAGATGGTCAAGCAGATGGATAAATATTGGGAGAAACTCTTTGCCGATCCAATCATGGTTACAACTGCAAATGGAGAAACGATTTTAGTTCAACCGCAGCGGACCAATAATATTCTGGAGCGTTTCTTCCGAGATTTAAAAAAAATGTACCGAAGTAAATCTGGAACCCAATCGCTCAATAAAGTGATAAAGGCCATGCTTGCCGATACACCGTTAGTGAAGAATTTATCGAATCCGGAATATTTGAAAATCATTCTTAACGGCCACGATACTCTGGAGGAGCGATTTGCTGAAATCGATGAAAGGCTAGTAAGGCAAGAAATGAAAAAAAGTGAAGGTCATCACAGTTTGTCGGCAAGGATGAAAAAAGTATTAAGGAAGCCTAATGTGCCTTCAATGTTAGCTAAAATGTCGAAAGCAGCGACGACGGTGTGAGATCCAACGGAGTTTTGCCATCATAGTTGTTAATATAAGAAATCAAAATAATTCTAATGCTTTAAGAAGAGGCTTAGGATCTACAAGATGTCGCGAAAACCATCCTTTATACTCACTTTTGCCGAGACCCAGTGCCAATGATATGATTTCAGAAAAGTGCATAATTGGGATCTTTTCCTTTAAGCTGCAACGAACCTCTAAATTCATATGACACATCGCACAGGCAGTTACGATACAATCCGCCTTGGCCATTTTGGCTCCTAAAATTATTTCATTGACCATTGGAGTGACAACCTCAGGTCGAGCAACTGTAAGAAATGTGCCGCAACAACGGGACGAAAAGGACCACTTTTGCGGTGTGGCGCCGAAACAGGAAATAATTTTTTCCATCAGTCCAAAATAGTTTTTCTCGTGACGCAAGATTGGCGGCCTGGCCAGCATACAGCCGTAATAGGGAACGAATTTGAGCCCCTCCAGTCTGAGGGTGTGATCTTTTGAAAAACTCAATAGATCGATTTGATCTAAAAATTCAAAGAAATGCAAAATTTCCAATTTTGGATTAAATGGTTGCCCCCAGGTTCTTTCGAAACGATTACGAGCTGTCTCATCATTTTTCAAATGCAGGTGAGCCTGACGCAGCCGTAAGAGACAGCTGGGACAAGCAACAAGTAAGGGCAGATCCGGTGGCGCCAATGAAAGATTTCGACCGGCAAGGTCAAACGCCAGATTGGAATCGATGCTGTGGGCAGAGGAGCTACCACAGCAATTCCAATCGTTCAGTTCCACGAGGTTAAACCCGAGATGACGAAACAGATAAATTAAGGAGCTGTTGTTTTCAGCGGCTGTTGTTGCCAACGAGCAACCCGGATAGTAGGATAGGTTAGTGAGATTATCCTTTTGCATATAATTTATACCGTAAATTTTTGTTCAAAGAGCCTCCTGACTTCAGCGATATTTTTGGTTCTGGAGGGCAGAAGTTCCAGCTTTCGCTTAGCAAACATTTTCAAACCAACTGTCATATCGCTAAACCAGTCGTGCTTTTTCAACTTATATCTAAGCATGATTTCAAGTTTGTGTGATCGGCCGTGACGTTCGATGGATTGCAGCACCGCTCGATGAAAGTTAAGAATATTCGGTTCACTCACCACGCCTTCCTCCAGGGCTATTTGCCGCAGTGAATCATTAACAGCTGGAATGTCGATGCTGTTGGGGCATTGAATAGAGCAGGTATTGCAACCAACGCAAACCCAAATTCCGGAACTCTCCAAAACTTGCTTTCTCAAGCCTAACTGAACGAGACGGATTACTCGGTTGGGGGGATAATCCATGGCTTGAACAAAAGGGCATCCATTGGCACAACTCTGGCAATGCCAACACAGACTTATATCTACTCCAGATCGACGCTTAACTTCAGCGAGAAAACCTGAATCCATCTGGTTTAAATCTAAAATTTCCGTGGTTTTGATTTCAGTTCTACGATTCATTAATCTCCCTTTGGCTGTTTAAAGACGATACGTTATGAAAAGACTGCGAAAATAATACAATGTGGTAGCTTATGTCAAGGGTAAAACCAAACTAAGATCAATTATTTCATTTAGTGATGCCTGTCATACATAAATTTTACCTTCAATATATTATTAGGAACGCTTTAAAAAGATTTGCTTTTCAAGATTTTCATTATGCTGATGGTGAATACGAACAATCCCAAGTCCCTTTGTTTTTCCTATAAAATTTTTATTTCATTATGTGAAAATATGTTTTTTTATTTGACAAAAATACCACATTGTGGCTTATTAATTATCCATATCATCATTCCATTCAAATGTTCTAACTATAGGGGTTTCCCATGGACAGCAAAGAATTCATCCACTATCGCAAAAAATTGAACAAGACGCAAAAGCAAATGGCCCAACTGCTCGGAACCTCTCTTAAGGCAATACACAGCTATGAACAGGGATGGCGGTCTATTCCACCGTCTGTGGAGCGGCAGATGTTATTCTTAGTCTCCAGGATAGCAGAAAACAGGAAACGGCAAAAACCGTGTTGGGCTATAAAAAAATGTTCTCCAGAACAAAAAGCACAATGTCCGGCTTGGGAGTTTAAGGCTGGAAAACTTTGCTGGTTTATAAACGGAACGATTTGCGAAGGTGCTGTTCAGAAAAACTGGAAAAAGAAGATGAATATCTGTCGGTCTTGCGAAGTTTTTCAAACATACTTTAATATCAAAGGCACATCTTTTTTACCCACATAGATAGTGAAGTTTAACAGAATGCCACGGAACAGTGTTTGTCCAGAATAAAGACTGTTTCAGGTTTTTATGGCAGATGAGCTTGCC
>DATFMK010000017.1:0-3154 GCA_035267005.1 Balneolales bacterium | reverse complement strand
CATTGTGGGAATTATACACTATAAAAACCGAATGCCCTCCGTCCTTTTAACAACGATGACTACACTTGCATTATTGATCCCCCCCTGATGTTGAAGGCAACTCCGAAATCTGGAATACGATGTCGATAACCGTTTTTGGGATTGTCGATCAGCACCATTTTTATCGTTTTATTGGTTGGAATTTGGGATAAGCCGTTTGGACAGAAGAGAATTAGTAATGAATAGTTTAAAGATTTCCAAACTTAACATCGATCTTCAGGGATCAGGAAAGGTTAAGCGGTTGTAATAGCGTAAGTCTCCCACTTGAAACCTTTTTAATATACGCCCGACTCTCCAATCACCAAACGCATTAAGCCATTGCGCATGATCCGAATATACACCTGCAGCGGTATCAGCGTTCTCAATTGCAAACCCTTTGCCCATCTGTTCAAGTACAGAACCGACAGCCTTTTTAGTGGATGCTATGGATCCGGAATTATCACCGGAACCGAGCCCCAGACCACAACCACTCAGAAAAAGTGTAATGATGAATAATCCCCAAGGAAAGAATTTTATTTTTCTCATATTATTTATATACCTGAGTTGAAATGAACATTACGTTCCAAATTTGGTATAATATTGCACTGACTTTTGTTATATGAAATGAAGAGAAAGCGTATTTAAACGTTATAGGGTATTCCCAACAAATTGTAGTCAGTATCCCAAAATATGCACATTCTGACCGCAACTTATACCCAATTGTTGCGCAAGGTAATGGTACTCTGATAAAATTTCAAAGTTATTCCTTAACATAAAAATGGGACCTTTAAAAATGACAACGTAAATAAATCATTTCTTGCAAACCATTGATTACAGCAAGTATTCTGCATAGAAAATATGCTACCTATATCAATTTTCTTGATTCGTTAACTGTATATTTAATATTTGAACCTTCTTATCTGATTTTTTATTCCAATCCTGTCGGCCTAACTTCTTATCCCGATTTTATGAAATCCGGTAACCAATCCTTTTCCCCAAAGTACCAATTTGCTCATTTTGCTTAATTTATTCTCTTGATTTAACAGACAAATCACACATACTCATTAATTAACATTCCATAATACTCTAAACGGACCGCAAGCCCTTTTACAAAACCCTTTTAATAAAGTAGTGATTCATTAAAAACATATATATTCAACTACTACCCACCACAAATTGAGTATATTTCTCCCTTCATTCCAGCCTTTTCCAGTCTATTTAGTTGTCTTAATTATCATATTTTTTGTCTTAATAAAAATAATATTTGCCTATTAAGAAACAATTTTTTTATATTCATTTGTGAAAGGTACCGCTTCCACGGTAAATCGGTTCGCGTTTAGAGTAGTAGTTTCCACATGTTTTATATTACTCTTTTTAAATACTGAAAGACTCATAAGATTATTGATGTTTATAAATATACAATCACTAAAACAGGGTTTAGAATGAATTTACTCGTATTTAAGCAGATAGAATTTGGTTAAACGTCATTCTATTTCTTAAATATGAATATCTGTCTCCCTGTCTTTCAAACATTCCGAACTTATCAATGCGGACATTTTTCAATTCGAATATTAACCCACAGTTAAAATCCTTTTTTTGTCTTATAAATAACTAGCTCAAACATTTATGAAATGCAAGCATATATTTATATGCTTTTAAGTACTTATTTTTGTCCTTGCGAACGGGTATTATAGTACAATATTTTGTTCAATTAAGACAAATCAATTATGTATAATACGTTGATAATAGATCAAATTTCTTGTTTTTATGCTTCATAACATAACAGTAACAAAAGATAATAAATTATGGAATTTCAATATTTTACTAAATATATTATCACATCACCCCCAATTACTTCAATCAGTTTTAATAGACAAAATAGAGCAATTTTTATCCTTAATGTAAAGCAACTATAAATTTTACATAAAATCGCTTTCTGAATAAACCAATAACTATGAATATCGCTACTAATCCTCGTATTAAAGCAAGATAAGACCAACCAGCTTCTTTTTTATGAAAGATCGAAAGTTAGTGACTTTCGAATGTGGATATTTGGATTGAAACAAAAATGGAATTCACCAAAATCATACCATCAAAGGCAAATTATTTTGGTACGCATATTTGTCTTATGAACAGTTTAACTATCGAAATAAAGAAATTACAAATCTATGGAAGCTAGGAATGATTCTAATGATATTCTTACTCCATTTCACTTATGTCCATTAAGGATCGGGACACTTTGTAATCAACAAATAAAGAATCATCTAAAATTGTAAATGTAAATCTGGAGGCAACATGAAGAAAATCAGGTATATATATGTCTTATTCATGATTGCATTATTTTCTTGTGGATTCTCTTCACAGGCATTCTCCAATGTCAGGTTATCAAATAGGAAATCCGATAGCCCTTATGAGAATGGTACGAATAATGCAATGAATACTACCAAATATAGTACAAAAGCGATTTTATCGAATTCATCATCTCAGCTCAATTCAAAAAAACAGCAAGAGAAAGCAAACTTCACTGTAAAAGGGAAAGTCACTGATGCTGATACGGGGCACCCGTTACCTGGTGTAAACGTATATGTTAAAGGTACAACGATCGGTACTTCTACGAATCCCGATGGCCAATATACGCTCGATGTCCCAAGTCCGAAGGATACGCTGGTATATTCATTCATCGGTTATAATTCTCAAACAGTACCTGTAAATAGTCGCCATACTATTAATATACAACTCGCCACACATGTCATTAGTGGACAACAAGTTGTAGTTGTGGGTTACGGTACACAGAAAAAGAAAGATCTTACTTCGTCCATCAGTTCCGTAAGCTCGAAACAAATTGAAAACAATCCTGTACAACAGGTTGCGCAAGCTTTGCAGGGAAAAGTTGCCGGCGTTCAAATAGTCCAAAATTCAGGAACTCCCGGATCCGGAATGATGATCAGGGTTCGTGGAACGGGTACGGTTAATAACAGTGAACCGCTGTATGTAGTGGATGGAAACCCGGACGCTGATCCTACAGATATCGATCCCAGTAATATCAAATCAATTCAAATCCTAAAAAGTGCCGCCGCTGCAGCCATTTATGGTTCTCGCGGTGCTAATGGCGTTATTCTGATAACCACAAAACAAG
>DATFMK010000016.1:0-2422 GCA_035267005.1 Balneolales bacterium | reverse complement strand
TATAAAAAATAAAGACTAAAAAAAGAATGTATTTAATAACCGATAGATCCGGCCACCGGGTGTGATGTGTGCGACATAGACTTCATCGGCCAGGGCAGCGACCATTTGGTTTCGCTTATCGGCCATTTTTGCGGTCATGCGAAGTGCAGCCGCTGGAAACCGGAAAAGCACCAGGAGACGTCCTTCTTCAATAGCCAACCTCCAGCCTATGGGTATGCGCATATTCAGTCGTTTTTGTCCGGGTGTTTCTCTACAATCTTCCCGTTTTCATAAATAATAATGCCATGGCCGAAGCGTCAGCCCTTTCACGTGCTTTTAAAGCAGCTCGATGAATGGCTTTTTCAGCCCCGCGCATATCCGGATCATCCAATCTTTTTGGTTCAGGTATCTTAAAGGGGACGTTACACCTTCTTATATTTCAGTATCCGACGCGGAGGCTTTGCTCGAATGGCCTTGAATTTCTTAAAAGGTCTTTTTCGGCCATGAAAATGTGCCGCTAAGCCCCAAAAACCGTCATTTTTTGGCCCTAATTCCTTGTTCGGTAAGGATTGAGCTTGGTCCGACCCTTTCAATATTCAAATTACAGCGATTATGACATCAGGCAAAAAATAATTTTCTAACCATGCCGTTCCCAACATGGGGCCAAAGAATGCGATAATTATTTCTCTCGTAACGGATTCGACCAGCAACAATAGATTTGTGAATGTCTGCTTTTGAGGCTAAATCTACAATATCTTTTAGCTTACCTGTTTTGCGGGCCGGATGACTTTTCCATAAATGGCTTGGTATCCGGGATTTCCTGGCCAACTCATCCGCTTCATTCTCTATTTCACTTTGAGGCTCTATTAGATCGAGGTCATCTATAATACATTGACCTTCTACACTGTATACATGGCCCAATGCTAAATGAGCTAATTCATGCACAAGCGCAAACCAAAAATTATTAAGCCTGTTATATCTTAGGCTCAGCGCTATGATTGGCTCGCCTTTTTTATTTAACAAGGCCGCCCATCTAAATATGTTCGCTTGAAATGGGGAACAACGACCAACTTTATGCCTTTGTTCTGGAGAAATTCCTTAGCTCTTAGCGGCCCATTCTTTAATCCACTTAAATAAACCACCTTGAGGATAAAGTTATCATCCAGGATATTCTGATTGAATTTTACTCCAGTCTCAATTTGTTTGCTCAGCTCGAAATATCATGCGTCTCAAAAACCTGTGATATGTCTGACAAGGTTAGCGTATCGAAAATATCGTTTTTGCAGATTGATTGAGTTTGTTCAAATTTTATGATAATTTAGAGCAACCTTTTGTTCTCACATAAATTAAAAACAATGGAGGCTTATATCAAATGGATAAGATTAACATGGGGTCAACAATCCCCGCATACCCGATGCCGGTTTCTCTTGTGGGTGCGCACGTGGACGGTAAGCCGAATTTCCTGGCTGTAGCATGGTTTACCATGGTCAGCTATAAACCACCAAGGATAGCCATTGCCCTCGGTAAAGGCCATTACACCAATCCGGGTATTAAAGAGAATAAAACCTTTAGCGTTTGTCTACCATCGGAGGATATGGTGGAGATAACAGATTATTGCGGAATTGTATCGGGAAAAAAAACCGATAAATCGGAGATTTTTGATCTTTTCTATGGTGAGCTAAATACAGCCCCAATGATCATAGACTGTCCTTTAAACATGGAATGTACGCTGGTGGAAATCGTGGAGAGCAGTTTGAATGAGATTTTCATCGGCGAAATCATGGGAACCTACACGGAAGAGAGGTTTTTGACTGACGGCAAATCGGATTTTAAAAAAATAAAGCCACTAATACTCTCACAACCGGACACTTCCTATTGGAGCCTTGGAGAACCTCTGGCCAAGGCATGGAGCATAGGCAAAAAATACAAAGTCAAACGCAAATAATGGTGCGTCAACAATAAATCATACAACGGAATTTATCAATTCCCAATCGATCCACTGTATATATATACCAGCTAAATCGCACTTTGAATAAGAAATGGCCCCAAAGGCCGTGTTCGATCGCGACAATCAATAGGGAACGGGATGGTTCTCTTTTCTGCATACCTTAACCAATGTGAGCAGGATATCGAGTTCATCCCCTTCGGGGGTACCTGACTCGGCACCCCAAAGCGTTTCAATGCGCTCAATAGCCTCATCGTATGCCTGCTTTGAATTAACAGGGCGGATATTCATGTTGCACCCCAGAAGGATTTATTTTGTCATAGTCTTTATGCCGGCCAAACCATTTGACAAATACAATCTGGCAGCCAAAATCATCAGCGGTTATTAGCCTAAAATGAATCCATTGATTTTTTCTTATTGAAAGTTCGGGTGGGATTGTGATCTACCGAAAGTGTCTTAATCGGTAGAAATTCATTTTACTTTGCTTTATTCTGTATA
>DATFMK010000015.1:0-2883 GCA_035267005.1 Balneolales bacterium | reverse complement strand
AGTATCCTGTCCATGTTTTCTTGATAATTGGAACGGGAATGTTCGGTTGGGACTTATGATATAATCTTGTAGCTGATCAGGAAGTTAAAGGAAGCAGAGCTTCCCGATGGGCATTCCCAAAGGGACTTTTGGAACGAGGTTGGATGAGGACGAGGATGGATGAGGTGGAAACCTCTGGGCATCTCGTTCCAAACGTCTCCGTTGGGAATGTTAATTCTGAAACTCCGTTTCAAATGTACCTCATACCGTTCGATTTTACATCAATTCCACCTTCCGTATTTTCTTGATAATTTGAACGGGAATATCCGGTTGGAACTTAAGGAATAATCTTGTAGCTGATCAGGAAGTTAAAGGAAGCAGAGCTTCCCGATGGGCATTCCCAAAGGGACTTTGGGAACGAGGATGGAAAAGTCAAACCTTTTGGATAGGCTCGAGAAATTTGTTTTCTTCCAAAAGCTGTTTAACATCTTTTTATCTTAATTCTCTTGCATTTATATTTTAAAAACAGATTATTTTAGTTGCATGTATATTAGACAAATATGAGTATTATTCACCCTTTTAATTCCTTAATTATAAAATGACTACACGTAGAGATTTCCTCAAACAATCGGCTTTCGCCACCGGTGCATTGCTTTTTCCATCATTTTCAAAACATTTGTTCAGAGACGCGGAAAAAAAATATGAACCGGGTCTTCAGTTATATACCGTACGGGACGCTATGGCGAAGGATCCCAAAGGCACCTTGTCGCGTGTGGCAAACATCGGTTATAAATTAGTTGAGGGAGCTACCTACACGGGAACGGAACGCTATTATGGCATGAAACCGGAAGCGTTTTTAAAAGTTTTAAACGGTTATGGACTCAAACTTCCCAGTAGTCATTACATGTTGGGAGCCATTGAACGCAATGGTTCCTATCCAAAAGGAACCATCTTACATGATTGGGATCGAGCCGTTGACGATGCCGCTAAAATTGGACAAAAATATATGGTTTGTGCTTATTTGGATCAACGTGTTCGTAAGAATCTGGATGACTATAAGAAATTATGCGATATCTTTAATAAAGCCGGTGAAACCTGTAAAAAAGCCGGGATTCAGTTTTGTTATCATAATCATAATTTCGAATTCAAGAAAATGGATGGGCAAGTTCCCTATGAATATCTTCTAAAAAACACGGATAAGGATCTTGTGAAAATGGAAATGGACATTTACTGGGTATATAAAGGCAATGCGGATCCCCTGAAATTATTTAAAGAACACCCTGGACGTTTCGTGCTCTGGCATGTTAAGGATATGGATAACACACCGAAACATTTTTTCACGGAAGTCGGTAATGGGATCATCGATTTTAAGAAAATTTTCAAGCATGCTGATGAAGCAGGACTTCAGCATTTCTTTGTGGAACAGGATGTATGTCCGGGCTCACCGTTCACAAGTATTAAGGAAAGTATTCATTACCTTGAGCATAATATTCCATCTGTAGCTTGAACAATTTTTAAACCACGGAGAACGCAGCGTTTTTACACAGAGATCGCAATGCTCAACATCATAACTGGCTCATAATCAAAGAAAAATGAAACCATCATTTTTTTTAATATCTAATTCCGTTAAAATCCGTGTTGTCCGAGTTCTATTATTCGAAGTTTTAAATACCTCGTAATTTAACCCGGATTATTCACCAAGAAATTTTGTTGTGTCCCGAAAGCTTTCGGGATTAAAAATGCGCATGAAACGTACAATGGTACCTTGATTAAGCATTTTTTAAATTCAACGCTGAGCACGGCAACATTTCGCAGCTCTTTTTAGACTCCTCAAATTTGAGGAAAACTTTATTTATTACAAGATATTGTTCCTTCGGTATGATAGGTATTTATTTTCATAGCTTACGTGAATAATTCGGGTTAATCAAGTCCCAAAATGCGGCGATTCCGTTTTTCATCGGATCCGGTTCCGGCAAAATCATCAAAAGCTTTTTCGGTTACTCGTATGATGTGATCCCGGATGAATTCCGCACCTTCCCTGGCACCATCTTCGGGATGCTTCATGCAACATTCCCACTCCAGTACCGCCCAGCTTCCAAAGCTATACTGTGTCAGTTTACTGAATATACTTTTGAAATCAACCTGACCGTCACCTAATGAACGAAATCTTCCGGGACGATTGATCCAGCTTTGATATCCGCCATAAACTCCGCTTCTTCCCGTCGGATTAAATTCCGCATCTTTGACATGGAACATTTTGATCTTTTCATGATAAATATCAATGTATGCGAGATAGTCCAGGCATTGTAATACAAAATGACTCGGGTCGTAAAGTAGATTGGCTCTCGGATGATTGCCGGTAGCTTCCAGAAACCGTTCGTAGGTAACACCATCGTGCAGATCTTCTCCAGGATGAATTTCATAACATACATCTACGCCATTTGCATCAAATACATCGAGAATGGGTTTCCATCTTTTAGCCAGCTCTTGAAATCCAGTTTCCACCAAACCAGCCGGACGCTGTGGCCAGGGATACATCGTATGCCACAATAACGCCCCGCTGAATGTACCATGAGCGTTCAACCCAAGATTTCGACTTGCTTTGGCAGCATATTTGAGTTGATCAACTGCCCACGTTGTACGTTCTTCCGGTTTTCCATGTAATGTTTCCGGAGCAAACGCATCAAAAAGATCATTATAGGCAGGATGTACCGCAACCAGTTGTCCATGAAGATGGGAACTCAGTTCAGTCAGCGTTAAACCAGCTTCCTCAATCGTACCCTTTATTTCATCAGCGTAGGTCTGACTTTCGGCCGCTTTTTGAATATCGATACATCGTTTATCCCAGGTGGGTAACTGGACCCCTTTATAACCCAGATCAGCCGCCCATTTGCATATGTTTTT
>DATFMK010000014.1:0-10053 GCA_035267005.1 Balneolales bacterium | reverse complement strand
TATAAACCAACAGGCACAAGGGGATGGCGAACAAGTATTAAAGGTATAAAAAGATTGGATAAATTAAATAGGTTATGGATAGCAGGAAATACATTAAGATTTAAGAGATACTTTACGGATAATCCATTAATTTATTTGCATAATTTATGGACTGATACAGGGGTTGGTTTTGGACAAACAAAACAATTTGTTGTACAGACAAATACCAAGATTCTCGAAAGATGTTTATTAATGACAACAGATCCAGGGGATTTGGTGCTCGATCCCACTTGTGGCAGTGGGACAACCGCTTATATAGCAGAACAATGGGGGCGCCGCTGGATCACCATAGAAACTTCCCGAATCGCTATAAATATTGCAAAAACCCGGTTAATGACGGCCACCTATCCTTATTATTTTTTACATAGTGAAACAAAGGTTCAGAAGCAGCAAACCAAAGACGGCGGTATTAAAAAAGATGTACAATATAAGCCGGAAAAAGATCAGGTACAGGATGTCCGCCAGGGATTTGTTTACGAAGAAGTCCCGCATATTACACTCAAACAATTAGCCAATGACGAACCCCCGGAAACCGAAACGCTGTACGACAAGCCGTTTGTCGATAAAAAGAAATTGCGCGTTTCCGGTCCGTTTACTGTAGAAACACTTCAAAACTACGAACCGGTTTCACCCGATCAGATTGAAGACACCGCCAGATCGGATGAAGATAGTCAACAGTTCGAAGAATTGGTCTTTGAACATTTAAAATCAGCCGGAGTAAAAAATGGGATTAAAAATGAACAGGCACAATTTAAAAGGGTTGAATCCCTGGGAGATGTCTGGCTCAACGCCGAAGGATTTTACGATACCGATCAGGGCGAGCGGAAAGCCTATTTACACATCGGACCTCGTTTCGGAACCGTTAGTAAAGAAGCAGTCAATAACGCCGTAAAAGAATGTCGAGCGAGAGGAGATGCCGACTGGCTAATTATTCTTGGTTTCAGCTTCGAAAGCGAAATTCAAAACCAGACACTTACTACCAGCATGGGAAGCTTTGAAGTAACCAAAGTCAGAATGCACGACGATCTACTCCAGCAAGGCCTGCTCAAAAAAGACAAAAAAGCCGCTTCCTTTGTAACGATAGGAGAACCGGATATTACCGTAACATCTATAGAAAACGGTGAAACGGACACCTATAAAGTTGAGATATTGGGTCTCGATATCTATGATCCCATAAAAGATCAAATCAAAGCCAGGAATCGCAAAGACATCGCTTATTGGATGGTGGACGATGATTACGACGGAAGTAATTTCGTAGCAAAACAACTCTTTTTCTGCGGGGGCAGCAAAGACGAATTCAAAAGCTGGAAAAAAGGTCTGAACGATTTAGCCAAACAATCCCAAAAACGCAACACCGAACGCACCCTAAAAATCGAAATTGATGATGAAGCATTCGACCGGTTGTATGGCTTCAAATCCCATCCCATCAAAAAGAAACAAGAAGGTCAGAAAGTGGCGGTAAGGGTTATAAGCCAGTTTGGGGAAGAGAGCACGAAGGTGGTGGGGATGTGACAGATTAATTATTTCATATGTATTAACATTAATAATCATTTGGGGGATAAAATGAACAATCCAAATATATGTTCTGCAATTCTACATTGTAAAATAATTGAGTTTGATTATGGTGGATATCACCGAATTGTTGAACCACATTGTTATGGATCATCAAAAAGGAATAATCCTGTAATACGTGCCTATCAAATAGGTGGTGGAAGTAAAAGTGGCAATATTCCAAGTTGGAGATTATTTAAGCGTGAAAAAATGTCAAATGAGGTAATTACAAATCAAATATTTGGTGGACCTCGACCAGGTTATAGAAAAGGTGATAAAGACATGACTTTAATTTATTGTGAATTATGAGGTAAAAATGCTACATAAAATTTCTATAAATAACTTTAGAGCATTAGGAGATATAGAGATTAATTTTGAGGAAAAACTTACTTTGATAGTAGGTGAAAATGATTGTGGCAAATCCACCGTTTTAGACGCCATTAAAATATGTATAGGGGTGATACAAAATCTTTATTTAGATGATTTTGGTGATAAAACTCAATCTATTTTCATAGTGGGTGAATTTGATGATTTTACAATAAAACAAGTTTTTATTCCTTCTAATGATCAGGAGGATATTCAACACACTACTCACAAAATTTTTACAAAGGAAAATATAGAGAGACATAAATCATTGCTTAATGAATACTCCCGTATTGAAGATGAAAATTTAAGGACTTTACAAATCAGACAATTAGCTAAACTATATTCGCTAAATGTTAGAGCTAATTCCAGAAATGATACTTTGATTGAACAAATAGGAGACATTTTTGAAGATCCAAATATATCTACAGATGGAATAGAAATCAATAGACATGAGGACGATGCCTATTTTATTGGGGGGCAGGAATTTGATGATATAAATTCATTTGTAGATCAAGTTTTTTTTAAAGAAAAGAAAAAAGATATTTGGAGTGATACTATTGGTAATGATGCTATCTCAATTGAAGAACATATCAATCAAAAATTATCATCTTATTCGAATGATTTAAAAGGTGAAATTGAAGATTCTGGTGTATTGAATAAAATAAAAACTTTTATTCCTGATATTGAGGAAATTAAAATAGAAGCGGGTTTTGAGAAAAGAGCTATTTCTTTAAACGTTGATGTAAAATTATTAAAAAGCAGCGGAGAATATCTAGTAAAAAAACTTGGTGATGGATCCAAGAGAAGACTAACAATGGCACTATTGGATCTTAAGAAAAGCCAATCAAATGGAGAACCAACTCTGTATGCCTTTGATGAACCGGATGTTCATTTACATGTTAGTGCACAATTAGAGTTACTCAATACAATAAAAGACTTGGCTGATCAAGGGAAACAGTGCATTTTAACAACACATTCGCCTTTTTTAATAAATGCTGCTTCATATAATGAAATTCGTATCATTGAAGTAAAAGATCATGATGACAGAATTATTAAGAAATTAAGTACTGATCAGAATATTGAATATACATTACATAGGTTAGGTATTGAAAATACAAACTTATTTTTTTCAAAAAGAATAATATTAGTAGAGGGAGAAACAGAAGAGGCTTTTCTACCAATCGCTTTTAAAAAAACATTTGGAGTCTCGCTAAATAATAAATTGGTCAAATTAATAAATGTAAGAGGTATACATAACATCCCGGGTTTTGCATCAGCAATGACTGAGATGATTGAATCAGATTATATTTCAATTCTAATGGATAATGATGGAACTGAAAATTTAAATGCCATTATTGATAATTTAGGAATTTCGTATGAGCAAATATTTAGAATTGGCAATAAGGAATTTGAAGATTCATTTGCTGATGAACAGATTTATAATAGTTGGTGTAATTACTGTACAACCGGTAGAATTGGGGAAAATTGGAGTGAAGAAAATATTAGTGTATGTAGGCAATCATGTGACGAAGAAGGGAAAAAATTCAGTAAAGAATTAAAAGCATTAAATCAAGGTGGTACAAAAATGCCGAAACCAGAATTGGGGCAAGCACTTGCTACATATATTGATTCCATAAATTATCCTGAGCAAATTAAGGAATTTTTAAATCAATTTGATATAATTTGAAAATATTTTCATTATCAGAGATGACTACATTAAGTTTATTTTATCATCTGGATAATGAATTAATGTAATTAAAATGAGTATAAACATCTATATAGAATATTTACCTTCAAAGTCATGAAATCTTTTTACAGCATATTATATATTAAACCTGAAGCTATTTCAGATGAAAAGATTTCTGTTGGTCTGTTCATGAATACAGATAATCGACCGATATTCGATTATTCGGAAGAAAAATTGAAAATAGCTGGTAATCTTTTTGATACTGATATAGTAATTTCCTTGTCTAAGTTATTTCGAAATATTAAAAAGAAAACAGATTCTATATCGAAAGACAAAAATCAATTAGAAGCTTTTGACGTCATACCATTCACAGAATCATATTTCAAATATTTAAATAGTTACAGCAATAACCTATTGTTTTATTCCGACCCTTCTGAAAACATCGGTGATTTTAAAAGAAATGATTTTCGGGAATTATTTCGTTTATTAGTAGATCGAAATTATGGTGAAGAAACGAAAGTTGAGAAAACCTTTAAATCAACCGTTAGAGATAGGATAAACTCATCCTCAGTAAAAGATAAAATGGATGTATTCTATAAAGTTTCAAAGAATACCGTAAAGACCATATACCGTGACCATGAAGTAGATTATATTGGTGTAAATGGCAGCATTATATCCGGGAATAGTGTAGATTTGAAAAAGGATCCCTATAACCTTGAAAATAAGTTTTATTTATTAAAAGAGTTAGCTAACGGCTTAATAAACCTTGCCTCAGAATTAAAAATGAAAAACGAGGGAAAACATATTGTATTCCATAATGATCCGGAGGGAAAGAAAAATAAAGATTTGCTATACGAC
Organism: Balneolales bacterium; assembly: GCA_035267005.1. Classification (GTDB taxonomy): domain Bacteria; phylum Bacteroidota; class Rhodothermia; order Balneolales; family DATFMH01; genus DATFMH01. The sequence goes on along the minus strand of DATFMK010000014.1, from coordinate 5,552 downwards.
GCTATTCACGACGATACCAATAAGTTAACCTTCAAACATTGGGATGAATTTAACACCGAAGAAAAATGGATTGCTGAAACGCCACTAAAGAAATTTAGTGAATTAGATTTATAGTTTATTTGAGTAATCGATATTCACTAAAATTCGAAGTAAGATGAATTTTTTTGTACCGTCTGGCTATTTCGGGGGTCATTGTGCCAGTTATAACGAGTGATCCTCTAATTGTTTCGCTGACCGTTGTGCCACTTTCTATAATGATGCGTAATCTTGCCAAAAAAAATGGTAGGGCAAAGAATCGACATTATGGAACTACAACAACTTATGCAATTAAAACGCAAAGGCCTGAACAACCGGAAGGCTTTTGGGCAAATGTTCACCCATTTTCAAAAACCTAATGATGAATTACTACAAATTTGTGAAATTAATTATTAGACTTTGTATGAATAAAAATGATAAGTTTAAGCCATATTAATTTAATTAAAGGATAGGTAATAATGTGAGCATGTTATACGCAACCTTTTTTTATTTGAGGTGTCTGTGTTAATATTAAAGTGGGTTTACTTTTAAAGGTTATTTGAACAAATTCAAATATATAACAATAATAGAAGGCTTTGCAAAACCAGGAATTTTGTTCAATATCAAAGCCTGAGCGACTTCGGAACCGCAGCATCCCGAATGCTTTCGGGATTCGAGGATTTCGAAGTCGCGAAAATGCAGAGATTGAGCAAAAGAACGGTTTAGCATAGGCTTCTAATATTATTTCAGGATTTTTTAGATTATTGAGTTGGAGTATTTAATTTTAGTTATTCCCAAAGAGAAGTAAAAAATATGACAAAAAGAATTTTTGACATTATCATGATCTTTGTGATGGCTGCTTTTTTGTCTATAGTTGTATTGACTAATACCACACACTATTATGTCGAATTTTCAATGATACCTCTCATGACATGTTACTTCCTGGGGCAGTATTCACAAAAAAGATTTGGAAATACTGGTAAATAGTGTCTTTTTTATAAAATTATTAAGCAGTATTAAAAATATAATTTGAATTGTGATATGATCATATGGACCTGATTATATGATCATAAATCTACTATTAATAGGTAATTATGACGTGTTTTGAGTTTCGTCATTTTAATAGTATTTTAATCCTCATATTAAATCATTTTGTGTATCCTTAATCAGATTGCGAAAATGCAGATATTGGACAAAAGAATGGTTTTCATAGGCTTCATTAAATTTCGATAGTTGTGTGATACATCATATAGGAAGATAAAATCTAAGGTGTATGATCTTAAAAAGTAGGAAAATGACATAATCAAAAACGAGCATTATTGAAAGTATTTAATCAAAATAATTAAAAAGAAAAATATCGGATAATTTAAGAATATAAAATTGACAAAATAAATATAATCGTTATACGATTTTATTAATTACTATACATCATAAAAAGGATGAATCTTAAAAAGATCCACCACGTTGCAATTATTTGTTCGGATTATGAAAAATCCAAATACTTTTATCACAATATCCTTGGTTTAGACATTATTAAAGAAACCTATCGCAAAAATCGAGACTCATATAAATTGGATTTAGCTGTTGGCGGGGTATATCAAATCGAACTATTCTCATTTCCCAATCCACCCGAAAGGCCAAGTTACCCGGAAGCAGCCGGATTGCGTCATCTCGCTTTTGAGGTTGAAGATCTGGAAATGACTATTCAAAATTTGAAAGCATATAACATCAATATTGAAGGAATAAGAAGAGATCCACTAACCCAAAAACGTTTTACTTTTTTTCAGGATCCGGACGGATTACCTCTTGAATTGTACGAAATGTAATTAACAAGTGATTTACAAATTATTATTAAAAGTCATCATGCTTTTATTAGTAATTTTTAACAAATAAAATTTTAGGATTCATTATTTAACATTTACGCTTATATGTCATAAAATAACATATATGGAATTATATGCTATAGTATACAGTTTATTGGCATAAATACTCGATGAACTAATTCATCCTTATTAAACATGAAATAATACATTATATACTATATATTGCATACTTGATTTGCGTAATGGAATATGTAAAAGGAACAATCGTAAGAGTAATCAAATAATAATAGGATAATATCGTTATAAAATTAATAATTACAGTAATATAAAGAGGATTAAGGAGTAGGTGAATAACCCATGAATATAATCGATTTACTCGAATTTATTGCTTATATGTTAGGGATGCTTGGTATTGGCATCTATTTCATGAAAAAGAATGAAGGAGCGAATGATTATTTTCTAGCTGGGAGAGATATGGGAAGTGTTCACATCGGTTTATCTGTAGTTGCGACAGATGTTGGTGGTGGCTTCTCAATTGGTCTTGGTGGATTAGGTTTTGTTATAGGACTCTCAGGATCGTGGATGCTTTTTACCGGATTAATAGGGGCGTGGATCAGTGCGGTTCTTTTGATACCGAGAGTCAAGAAAATGTCCACAAATCTAAATTTTTACACATTTCCCGATCTGTTTGACCATTTTTATGACTCAAAGGTGGCATTTATTGCAGGTATAATATCAGCTATAGGATATATCGGTTTTACAAGTTCTCAAGTCTTAGCGGGTGCCAAATTAGCTTCGGCATCATTTATCCATTTAAATATGCAATGGGCCTTATATATTATGGGCGGAATTATCGTACTTTACACCTTTATGGGAGGTATGAAAGCTGTTATTTATACGGATACCGTACAATGGATTATTCTGATGACCGGCCTGGTCTTGGTCGGAATTCCCGTATCATATTTTGCTTTGGGTGGTTGGAGTGCCATTTCACAGGCTGTTCCTGATAAAATGTTTTCACTGGCTAATATTAGCTGGCAGCAACTCGTAAATTGGGGAATAACCATTATTCCGATATGGTTTGTAGGTATGACGTTGTATCAGCGTATTTACGCCAGTCGTACGGAGAAAGAAGCCAAAAAAGCCTGGTATCTTGCTGGACTTTTCGAGTGGCCGATCATGGCTTTTATGGGAGTGATGCTTGGTTTATTCGGGAAAGTAGCAGCCATGCAGGGCATGTTTAACTATCTGGGACACAGTTCTGTAGCCAATATGGATCCCGAAATGGGGCTTCCATTATTATTACGTACGGTTTTACCCGTTGGTTTAATGGGAATCATGATGTCAGCATATTTCTCCGCAATAATGTCAACGGCTGATAGTTGTTTGATTGCAGCATCGGGTAATGTAACAAGCGATATTTTGCGAAAAATTTTCCACTGGAACCACGAAGATGATAAGTTATTAAGCGTCTCACAGATAGTTACATTAACCCTTGGGGTTATTGCGTTATTATTAGCCTCATTTATGAATAGTGTTCTGGATTTAATGTTGTATTCTTATGCTTTTATGGTTTCCGGTTTGTTAGTTCCTATAATTGGAGCTTTATTCTGGGAAGGAAGTACGGCACAAGGAGCACTCTGGGCAATGATAGTTGGTGGTTTTACAACTGTTTCTCTCAGTGCACAAGGTTTCTTCAAACTACCGTTAGGCCTGGATGCTAACATTTTTGGGATTTTAGCTTCCATGATTGTTTTTATTGTCATTTCACTAATGACACAGGAAAAAGAATTCGAATTACAAACAGCTTAAATAAATATTATTATTAAATTAAAAACATGATTACTTATAACATATTCGATGGCAGCTCCTTTGAGACTGCTAATGTAACAAGAGATGATATCGCCGACTTTTTATACGTCCACTTGGATGAATTCGGAGATGATAAAAAAGATATTTTAAAATGTCTTGATTATGCATTAAGCGAGGAACCCGGTCGTGGTGGGTTCATTGTACTTGCTCAAAACGATGATACCCAAATTGTCGGTGCTGTGATTATTAATGTTACCGGCATGAGTGGTTATATACCTGAAAATATATTGGTGTATATCGCGGTAAATCGTGATTATCGGGGTAAAGGTATAGGTAAAAAGCTAATGGAACATACTATTGAACATGCCGACGGGGATATTGCCTTGCATGTGGAACCGCACAATCCGGCTAAATTTCTTTATGAGAAATATGGCTTTACCAATAAATACCTAGAAATGCGATATAAACAATAATTTATGGCTTATCTCAAACTATATCGTGACAAGCTCAAACACAACTATCAGTTTTTAGAAGAATTATTCAAAAAAAATGATATAAAATGGGGTGTCACGACAAAACTTTTATGTGGTTATGAAGTTTATTTGAATGAAGTTATTAACTTGGGGCCCAGTGAGATATTGGATTCAAGAGTTAGTAATCTGAAAGCAATTAAACATGTGAATCCCGATGTAAGAACAGTTTATATAAAACCTCCACCCAAAGAAGCTATCAGCGATATTGTTCGTTATGCTGATGTGAGTTTCAATACGGAATTATCTACCATTAAGTTGTTATCTAAAGAAGCTGTAAAGCAGGATAGACAACATAATGTATTGATAATGATAGAGATGGGTGATCTTCGGGAAGGAGTGATGCGAGAAGATCTCTTAAATTTTTATGAGCAAATCTTTGAACTTCCGAATATTTCAGTGGTTGGTATTGGAACCAATCTTAATTGCCTGCATGGTGTGATGCCAAGTAAAGATAAGCTGATACAATTGTCTTTGTACAAGCAACTGATAGAGCTTAAGTTTAAGAAAAACATACCGCTGGTTTCCGGTGGCACAACGGTAACGATTCCGTTACTTCTGAAGGGTGAGGTCCCCATCGGAATTAATCATTTCCGTGTTGGAGAAGGATTGTTTTTTGGAATTGACCTCTTTACGAATGAGACGATTGAAGGAATGGAGTCAGGGGTATTTGAATTATATACCCAAATCATTGAAATCAGTGAAAAGCCAATGGTTCCAAGTGGTGAATTAGGTGCCAATCCCAAAGGTGAAGTTTCTGAATTAGATGAAAGTTTGTATGGAAGAACTCATTACAGAGCTATCATCGATATTGGGTATTTAGATATCAATCCTGATTTCCTCGTTTCCGTTAATCCTAAGTTGAAAATAATCGATGCCAGTTCCGATATGCTTGTCCTTGATGTCGGGGAAAATGAAATGAACTATAAAGTGGGTGATATCATTCGTTTTCAACTTAAATATATGGGTGCCCTTGGATTGATGAATTCCAATTATATTGAAAAAAGAGTTGAATGAGCTTTTTTAGTTCAATTTATATCGAACGTTAGATTTTCGTAATATGTTTTCTAACCGACAGTATAATTGAAAATTTCATTTAACACTTTTTTAAATGAGTCAAAATGGAGAGATAAAGAAGTATTTTTCAGAAATAAAAGAGGACCTCATAAAATTGCGGCATACCATTCATAAAAATGCCGAAGTATCGGGAAAAGAAGAACATACAGCCCAAATTATTCAAAAGTATTTGAAGAAACTCAAACCCGATAACTTGATTACAGGCATTGGCGGAAATGGTATTGCCGCGGAATTTAAAGGTGAGTCAGACGGCCCAACCGTCATGATTCGTTGCGAGTTGGACGCTTTACCGATA
>DATFMK010000013.1:0-2406 GCA_035267005.1 Balneolales bacterium | reverse complement strand
GACGGCTTCGTACATCTTTGTTTTATCAATAATCCCGCCCCGATAAATCACCATTCAAAACACTGTTGCCAATAGAGCCAAAAAACTATAATCTTTGGCTTATCTACTGCGGGACTATGGATAAAACACTTATTAGATATCACAAGTTTTGACAAGGTTGTTTTTTGTTAGGTATTCTCAATATCTGAGGTTAGTTAATATGGTTTTTGGCTGGAAATATTAGGCTATGAAAATTCTCTCATCATTTAGAATAGAATAAGATTCATACTTATTTCAACTTTTAATTTCGGTAATAATATTTTGTTATTTCGCCCATCGTTCTGAAGGCTGAATATTTAATTCCCGAATTTTGAATAATAATGTTTTATAACTGAGGTTCAATATGTCACTTGCCTTGCTGCGGTTCCATCCTGTTTCTTCTAAGACATTTGAGATCAATTCTTTTTCAACCATACCCACAAGTTTTTTTCTTGCCTTTTTATAAGGTAATTTCGTTAGTTCAGACTCATGCGATTTAAAATAATCTGAAAAATTATTAGCTTTTGACATCATTTCTTTGGTTGTTTCATCATTAGCGCTTTTATAATCAACCTTTGCAGTACCGATTAAATCAGAAATAGTTTCTCCTCTTCCTTCTAAAAACATTATCCTTTTGAGTATATTTTGAAGCTCTCTAACATTTCCTGGCCAATGATAGGTACACAATTTTTCCATAGCCTCTCTATCATGAGTTATCATCTTTTGGTTATTATTGTTAGAAACATATTTCTTATAATAATAATTAATCAAAAAAGGAATATCTTCCGGTCTTTCGCGTAAAGGATCAATATCTATCCGAAATGTGCTTAATCTAAAATAAAGGAGTTCGTTAAATTTGCCCTCCTCAACCATTTTTTCAAGGTCCTGGTTAGATGAGGAAATCATACAAACATCCACTGACTCAGGAGCTTGTAAGTCTAAGATTGCATGATCATCATTTTCTAAAAAGGGAAGAATCTCTAACTGATGAGAAGGAGACAGTAGGTCAATATTGTCTAAATATAAAATTCCACCGCAAATTTTGTCGAATAACTGGCCCTTTTGTTGAGATCCCTCCTTAGTTGCTGGTTTATCGAAACAAGATATGTCGATTTCAAATAGGCTTTCAGTTAGGCAAGCACAATTTAACTTTACGAATGGCTTTCCTACCCGGTTTGATTGATGATAAAGGTTTTGAGCAACAAGATCTTTTCCAACTCCTGTCTCGCCACAAATCAATATGTTCTCTCCGGTTTTAGCAACTTTACCGATTAAAGTTTTGATGTTATGTATAACCGGACTCTCACCGATTATTGGGGGAACCATTTTGCCCTCCCACTGCTAATTGATTAATCTACAAAAATAGTTAATACGGCATTCCGATATTACTGTCCTATTAAATAATCGGACTTCTTTTAAAAAACTTGAGGCTCAATTACGGCCAATCTAAAAAATATTTGCTAAGATCATGAACTAATTACTTAATTTTCAATACTATGAATAGAATTACATAGAAATTGGCTAACATTATTCATAATATTGGGCAGGTCAATATCGGGGGATAAGATAACTATATAGGATTACATTAGATATGTTAATTAAAGAATTTGGCATGGTTTCTGCTTAAAAAAAGGCCATTTAATGGCTATGTCTTAATAAAAGCATTCTGTCTCTGTTATGAAACATGTAATTGTCGAATATGGATGTAGGCGTTCAGGTATTGAACGGCGTCAAATTTCGTATGATGCACATATTCCTGAACGAAGGTCTGGCGAGGATGATCGAAGATCTGACAATGACAGGAGAAGCGGAAAAGATAGAAGACTAAAACCAAGAATATCAAAATAAATTGAAAGACATTCAAGCAGGCGGAGCTACTGATGGCTCTGCCTTTGTGATATCCACGCTTTTGATTACTGCAATGTATCCGTCATTTTGAAAGTGGATTCAGAACCTGTGATATCGTTTTCAATAAGGGCAAATCCTTTTTCGGGAATTTGCCTTTTTTGCATTTCTGTAAGAAATAAGATATATGTACTGGAAGTTGAAATGCTTGAACCTGTGGTTTTGGCAAGAAATCTGTAATCAATCACACCCACCTTATTTCATTCGACTTATCTCACTGGTTAATACTACAAAGTGGTATATATGCTTGAAATCATTAAAATTTTGTTGACAAAATCAATATATCAAAATAATTTGTTAGTGTTAATTTTCTTTTGAAAATAATCTTCCATCTCAATTCGTTCTCCATTACGTAACGCTTCTTATGTTGTTCACCTCATTCTCAATTCGTTTCTACTCATATCGAACCAGAGAGCGTTTTGTCATTGATAGAGCCCAGAGTTCTCAATAATGTCATAATACAACTACAGATACACGGACGTG
>DATFMK010000012.1:0-5064 GCA_035267005.1 Balneolales bacterium | reverse complement strand
TAGTTTACGCTAAGTTCACAGAGGTAAAGAAGGGCATAGACTGAGTTTTAGGTAAGATTAAAGTGCCTAATGGACTTCAAATTTTAAATTCTTAAGTTTAACGCTATTATAACGGCAAACGGCTTTTTAACAGCTTCCAACTTTAGGCACTTTCTAACTCGAAGCACTTACATGATTACGGTCCAAAAAGTGGGTTTTGCCGGGAACGTCGTAGCGTTGTGAAGCGGGGATGATGGTATTTAATCCAAAACGGTTATTGATAGCATCAACCGCCAGGTAGCGTCGCCTGAGTTTGTCATCTTCCCGAAAAAAAAGATCCAGCTGATTACTATTATCCATCTCGACCGTATGCAGTCCGATTCCGCGGATACGATATCTCTCATTCAAAAACCGTTTTAAGAGTGGAATGGCGGTTTCCAGGCAGGCTTCGAGGATATAATCGTTCAGGTTGGTATATCCGGGTGTGATGAATGAAAACGAAACGCCTTTCCAGGTCTCATCCTGAAAACGGATATAACCGGTGAATTTATCGGCCCGGCGATCATAGCCCCGCATCCGGTAGCAAAGCTGACGAACCGCTTTGGTGATCTCCCCAATAACTTCATCCAGATCGATGGTCCAGTCGGAAAACGTATGCATATAAGACACTTCTTTGGGAATATGCTCAATATGCGACATCACCATCGCGCGGTCGTGTCCCGTTGCCGTTTCGTAAAGCATCTTGCCAAAATAAGCTCCAAATAAATTTTGAAAAGAGGCTCGTCCACGGCGAATGGCGTCTTCGATGGTGTGCATTCCCGCTTGCTTCAGCTTTTTGAAACGGCGCGATCCGATTCCCCAGACCTCATGCAAAGAAAGTGGATAAATGGTCGTGCGGGCCTCCTCTTCATTTAATACGGCGGTGAGTCCGTTCGGTTTTCTCAGATCGGAGGCCAATTTTGCATACGTCTTGGTATACGAAATTCCTACCGAGCACACGAGACCCGTTCTGGAATAAATCTCATTTTTAGCCCGGTTTCCCAGAGCGACGATCTCCTCACGCGGTCTTTTGAGCATGAAGGTGATATCCAGGAAATATTCGTCCATAGAATAACCTTCCACATCGGGACTGTATTTTTCCAGGATGCTGTTTATTTCCCGTGAAATCGCCTGATATTTCTCGTAATGAACCTGCATGAAGACGATATACGGACAAATTTGCTGGGCCTCGAAAGCACTCATTCCGGTTTTTATCCCGAAAGCACGGGCTTCGTAACTGCTTGTAGCGACAATACCCCGTGCCGTCCCATTCTCTTTTCGCCACCCTCCAACAATGAGTGGAATCCCGTATAAATTATAACTGAGCTGCTCGACCTGCGCGTAAAAACAATTCATATCGAGATGCATGTAAAGCCGCCGGCGCATGCTCCGGTGCTGCTGATCGGCTGCGATGGTGTTGTATAACGTTATTCGATGTACATTCCGGTTTAAATCGTAAGAGCCCGTGTTATTCCATGCTCGCATAACTCATATGTGGATTTGATGACAAACATTTTGTACCTATAAGGTACACATATATCATACATACTATCAACCGAATTATGGATCGGGAAGGTTTGGAGTATTTTGAGCAGTCAGCGGTCAGCCATCAGCTCTCATCTATCTCGTAGATCCTTCTGGGATGTAATACTTCGCGGGATGCCCTGCATCCCAATATGTTAATAAAATAATCAAAAGTGGATGAGGTAGAGCGTCCAGACAAGCATAACGGGACAGAGTCTCCATAACCCGGATTATTCACCAAGAAATTTTATCGTGACCAAGGCGAAGAGAAAAATACGCATGAAACGTATCTGAATACGTTGAATAAGTATTTTTCTCTTCAATGCAGGGCACGGGAAAATTTCGCAGCTTTTTCAACTAAATTTACGTAAGCCATTAATATACAATACTATACATGCTGTTTTTACTATTAATGTGAATAATTCGGGATAACGAGATAATAACCTAAATCCTTAATTTATGCATATGTATCCAAAGCTGACCGCTGAAAGCCGAAAGCTCTAAAATCAAAACCGTATATTCAGCTTCATTTTTTTACCATTCCTTTTAACCGTCACGGTCGTTTGTTCACCTTTGTGGAGGTGATTCAAAATATCGATATAGTTATTCATATTGGTCACATTCTGATCACCAATTGCAGTTATAATATCGCCTACCTGAATTCCCGCTTTATCGGCCGGCCCTCCTTTGGAGACATATTGAATCCGGAGTCCTTCTCCCCTGAAATAATAATCGGGCATGACACCTAAAACAACGTCCGGCATTTGAAATTTTTGGGATTGAGTATACATGTTGGCCGAAAACCCAAGCGTATCTTTATCATCCTGATCGATCTGATTAATTACCCGAGTAACGTAATGAAGCGTCTCGACAGCTCCCTGTATCTTATTTTGTTTTTTGACGCGAGCATTTTTCGAAGTACCCTGACTGATCAATCGTATCATCGGCACCATGCCAATACCTGACAGGGTATCTTCTTCTGCTCTGTAACCGGATATCGTTCGAATAGGCAGGTTACCAGAATTGGACCTGGATAATACCTGATTCCATCCTCTGGACGAGTTCGTCCCATATATCAATAGACTATCCTGTTGCACCCGATTGATTTTCTGCAGATCGATCATGGCTAAAATATTTTCGGGATCCACGGGCGGATTTTTCAAAAAATGGTACAAACCGCTTTTGCCAAAATCATTACCGGCTAAAGCAACGAATAACAGACTGTTATTGCTTTTATGAGCAGAATAATATTGGGCAAGCTCCATGAGTCCGGAAACACTCATTTGATGAGATGATGTAGAGATAAGATCTCTGTCATCTACTGCGGCTGTAGATTTGATACGTTCCCGGCCATAATCGTAAGGTGCCATAATTACGATATATCGTTTTGGGAATTGAGTTCCTTCCACATGAGAAACGATATTTCGTGCCAAATTTTTCTCTTTCGTTAAATCTACATCCACCTGTATCCGTGACTGCGTAATCCTGGAATCCGGCTTTTCATTTTGATTTATTTTCGTCTCCAGTCTTCGATAGTTTAATCCGGCCTGGTCGAGTATCTGACTGGCAATGGAATTGGTAACTTGCATAACGGGGATATCAATATTTTGGTAAGCCTCATTGAATAATTCCAATGGGAAAAGTTTTGAGGAGGTTTTCGATCGATATCCCGGTGCAACGATAGCAGCCACAGCTCCATTTTTTTGAGCTAATCGTATTTTTTTCAACAGATTTGCATAGGCTTCATGATTAAGAACCGATTTTTTATGAAATGGCTCATCACGAATAAACAGAACCACTTTCCCATTTACATCAATATTATGATAATCGTTATATGATCTGGTGCTGTCAGTAAAACCATAACCGGCCCATGCGAGTATTCCCTCAACTTTTGTTGATGCGGAATTAGGTAATGGGATGATGTCGCTGAACCGGGTTGAAAATTTCTTGCCGGCAAACGTAATTTGATTGGCTCTGTCTCCCAGTTTAACACCACTTGTTACGGTAAATCCCTGATAATAGGTACTGTCATCTCCCATAGGTGACAAATGAAATAAATCGAATACATTGGCTATATAATGGGCCGCGATAGTCTCTTGTGGTGATCCTGTTTCGCGCACGTTATGATTTTCCGGCTCCAGATTTTTTATATGAACCTGAAGATCAGAAGCCTTGATTTTTTGATGCAGTTTTGATCGTAAATTCTTTCTGTTCGAACAGGCAGCAAAGATGATCAATAAGATAAACCCCAGGATCCATAACCTTCGCTGAGCGGTATATTTCTTTAATTTCAGCATAAATAAAGCTAAAAAGTTCAAAATCATCAGTCATTTTTAAAATAAGATACGAAAACACGAATCAGAAACTACGTTGTCGTGTATTTTTTAAAATAATAAAGGAAATGAGTGTTAGTGTTTTTAGAGCGATCGGCCGTCAGCGATCAGCTTTTATAGGGATAGGCTCCTATTTTAAATTGGGGTCCATCTTTTAACTTTGGTCATTTTTCTATGATGGAATAGATGTATCCCACTCCAAAAAAGCATGGTGTAGAACCGTTCTGCATTCTCCATCCTTCTCAAATTCGTATATCTTCCTCAATCCCCATTTGTAATACAATCCGATTAGTCTTAATTTTATGAGCACAACCCAAAAACTTGGTTGGGGGTGTTCTGCTTAGGCGGAACTGAGATAATACCCCGGAACCTGATCCAGGTAATGCTGGCGAAGGAAAACCAGGAGAGTGTCTTGATCGACATTTCGCCTTTCTTCCTGCAGCACCTCCTGGATTTCATTCAATGAAATTCAAATTAGAGGAGCGAAACTCAACATGTTATTTAAAAAATCTTGCTTATTGGCAGTGATATTATTGTTTTTTAGTCTGCCAACATGGGCACAGACGATCAAAGGAACCGTCATGGACGCCCAATCTAAAGATCCTTTGCCGGGCGCCAACATCGTGCAAGTTGGCACGGAAAACGGGGTGGCCAGCGACAACAACGGCCACTTTACTCTGCAATTAATCTCAAAGGGACAAAAAGAGCTGAAAGTCAGTTATGTCGGTTATAAAACGCAAACGGTTGATGTATCCGATAAAGCTCAGAAAAAAATAACTATTTATTTGATACCCAAAACCATCATGAGCAGCGCTGTTCAGATTAAAGGCTTACGGGTCGATAAAAAATCAGCGGTTACCTACGATAATATCTCAGCAAAACAGATTCAGCGGCAGAATTTGGGTCAGCAAATTCCCTTTCTGCTCAAATTTACACCCTCTGTCGTAACGACGTCCGATGACGGGATGGGTATTGGTTATACCGGTATTCGAATCCGTGGTGTAGACCCTACGCGAATCAATGTTACCATTAACGGAATTCCTTTAAATGATTCGGAATCGCAACAGGTTTACTGGGTCGATTTACCGGGACTGGCTTCCTCCATTCAAAGCATGCAGATTCAACGTGGAGTGGGGACTTCTACAAACGGCGAATCGGCTTTCGGGGCGAGTATTAATATTCAAACAAC
>DATFMK010000011.1:0-6453 GCA_035267005.1 Balneolales bacterium | reverse complement strand
CGATTATAAGGATATGAGTTAAGGTGAAACGGAGTTTCAGTGTTTGCATTCCCAACGGGGACGTTGGGAACGAGGTCTTGATTGTCTTTTATCTCGTACCCAAAGTCCCTTTGGGCACGCACAACGGGAAACTCTGTTTCCTTTTAAATAGTGATGGGTAATCGAAGATTTTTCGATTATAAGGATATGAGAAAAGATGAAACAGAGTTTCAAGGTTAGCATTCCCAACGGGGATGTTGGGAACGAGAAGAATAAATCCGCGGAAAACCGTGTCGTTCTCGTTCTATAAAAAAGCGGTCAGACGAATATCCGCCTGACCGCAACCTTAAATGTTATTTTAAGATTTTTAGTTAATCGTTACATGATCGATTTGCCGGCTAATAATGTAGGCAGATTCTGAGCTCGTGCTGACTGATTAAATGCCGGTACATCCGTATTAATTAAGTGATTGTATGTTTGAATATACGGATGAAGTTCTCCTTCCAGCTTTTCAATATAATTCATGTCATAACTGGTCGGAGCCTGATCATAGGATTCGAGATTGTACCGCATGCCATTTAACCAGCTGTGGAGATGGGTGAGATAGTGAATATCGTCTTCCCCAACACCATGCTGAGCTTTCGTCTCAATCATTTGATCTTTCAGCTTCATCAGTTTTTTATTCAGCGTGTCCGCTTTATTCATCATATCCGAGTACTGATCGCTATTATCCTGATTATTCACCGTCTTCTTGAAATGATCTATTTGAGTATGAAGATGATGAATTCCATTCAATATCCCGTTCATAGAAGAGACATCTTTTTGAACACGGGACATAGCATCATTTCGTTTCTGTGCCGCCATCGTGTTGAATGGAAGATTCGGATCCGGTTTTACAACCAATTGTTGCGATTGCGTTTTTCCATTTACGGTTACCTTAACCGTGTAAGTTCCCGGAAGCACTCTGGGTCCGCCGCTATTATTTGCTGATTTATGGTGATTTCCGTAAATCTTAAGACGTGTAGGACCTTTATAACGCAGATTCCACACGAAACGATTTACACCTGGTTTTGCTGGACTATATAACGTGTTAACCGTTTTACCACTTGAATTAGTAATAGTAATTTTTACCGGAGTCTTTCCTGATTTCTTCTCTTTCTTATTCTTTTTGATGGAGTGTTTGAGATAATAATCGATCATAGCGCCGGATGGTGGATTCGGTGCGGCATAATGTCCCGGTTCATTCAATCCATCCTGATAAACACGATTTAATTCGATTGCAGGTTGTAAAGAGAAAAGATGAAACTCTTTTTTCTTGATCTGAGAATTCATTTCTTCATAAGGACGAATATTATCCAACACAAACAATCCACGTCCATGAGTGGCTACGACCAAATCATGATCCCGTTTTACAAACTTGAGGTCCCAGACCGGCGCAGTCGGGAAATTGCTCTTAAACTTATGCCAGGTTTTTCCGTCATTTCGTGAATAATACAAGGCATTATCGGTACCTAATACGAGAAATCCCTTTTTATTTGGATCTTCCCGAACGACATGAGCGGGATAATCCGCCGGTAAACCCTGATCGATTTCTGTCCATTTATGATCATAATCCGTCGTTTTATAAACGTAAGGCTGTGGATTATCCATCATGTGATAATCCACAGTGATGTAACAGGTTCCCGGATTAAAAGGTGAGACTCCGATTTGATAAATACGCCCGCCTTTTTTGAGATCGGGTACATGTCTGGAAACATTATCCCAGGTTTTGCCGCCATTACGCGTGACTTGTATCTGACCGTCGTCAGTTCCGGCCCATATTACATTCGGATTCTGTTTGGACAATCCGAGCGAAATAATCGTTCCGTACGTTTCCGCACCGCTTATATCGTGTGCAACCGGTCCACCGGCATTAACTTGGGTACTTTTATCATTTCGGGTTAAATCCGGACTAATCGCTTTCCAGTTGCGTCCGCCATCGGTTGTTTTGAGCACGACATTGGCACCCATATAAACGGTATTGGCGTTGTTATAAGAAACTGCAATAGGGGTCGTCCAGTTAAAGCGATATTTCAACTTAGCCGGACTCATTTTTGTTACGCCTTCATAGGTTGGACGGATGTAATTTTTGGTATCATTTTTCAAATTTGTACGGCTGATATATCCGTTTTGTGCTTCGGCATAAATGATGTTGGGATTGCTGGGAGCAGGTACAACGTACTCACCATCGCCACCTGCGACATCAATCCAATGACGTCCCTTAATATTTCCGCCATGTATATTATTTGACGGACCATACCAGGCATCATTATCCTGTAATCCGCCGCCTAATTTAAAAGGAGTGCCGCTGTCCACCGCGACTTCATAAAACTGTTCAATGGGCATATTATCGCAATAATGCCATTGTTTTCCCGCTGTATGAGAAATATAAACCCCACCGTCGTTTCCAACAATGATACGATTCGGGTTTGTGGAATCAATCCAAATCGCATGATAATCGACATGAACGCCATGCGCGATCGTTTTAGCCGTTTTCCCGCCATCAGTAGATTCCGACATCAGGAAGGAGAGGAAATACACATGATTATCGTTAGTTGGATCGACCGCCATTGTGGAAAAATAAAAAGGCCGGACATCCAGCTTGTGATTGTTGGAAACTTTTTCCCACTTTTTACCGCTATTGTGAGTGTCGTAAAGGGTACCTTTTTTTGAATCCACTAAAGCATAAATATGATTTGGATTCGATTTTGAAGTAGCAAATGCAATACGTCCGATATTTCCCTTAGGCAGGCCATTTGTCAATTTGGTCCAGGTATCACCACCATCGGTCGATTTGTAAATGGCGCTTGTTTTACCGCCGTCGATGAGCGTCCAGGGACGTCGCATAACTTTCCAGGTTGCTGCGAACATAACCTGCGGATTGCCCGGTTTGAAAATAACATCGGTCACACCGGTTGAATCATTCACAAAAAGGACTTTCTTCCAATTCTTACCACCATCTGTAGTTTTAAATAACCCCCGCTCCTTATTGGGGCCCCAGGCATGACCAATCGCTGCAACAAACACTGTTTTCGGATCATTGGGATCCACTACAATTTTTGAAATCTGACCCGCGTTTTTAAGTCCCATGAATTTCCAGGTAGCTCCGGCATCGGGTGAATAATAGACGCCGTGTCCATCGGTAATATCGTTTCGGATGTTTGCTTCACCGGTACCAACCCAAACCAAATGAGGATTAGATGGGGCTAAAGCAACGGCTCCAATGGAACAGGTCGGTTCGTTTTTGAAGACATCTTTCCAGGAACTTCCGCCATTTGTCGTTTTCCATACGCCCCCGGCTGCCGATCCCACATAATAGACATCAGGATTACCCGGAATCCCCTGAACCGAACTGACACGTCCGCCGGCAATAGCGGGACCAATATTTCGAAACTTTACATTTCGAAAAACTTTAGTTGTATCATTTGGTTTTGATGATGCCGCAAAAGCTGAAGATCCTAACGGACAGCTTACTAAAAACACCGTTATAAAAGTTAGTAAATTGAGCATTTTCAGCCCATGTTTTTTAATCATATAAACTCCTTTATTTATACAGACCTGTACATGCGAATAATTGTTTAATCAGAATATATTACAAGTCATGGAAATAGTTGATGTGCATATATATTCATTTATGGAGTATCTTAGGTAAAAGAAAAGAGACTAACGCTCATCAATAGATACAGCATGGGTTAAAATACTTCACAAAAAAATAGATTACTTATACAATCAGCGAACCATGAATAGCTAATAATCTATTTATCGCGAGTGTGAAAGTAAAGTGTCGAAATTTGGGGTCAATAAAATATTTAACGTGAATTCGATATAATTTTCTACTTATTTTGTTTCCTATCCACGCTTGTAAGATCTCTCACCCAAAAAGCGGGTTCGAGATGACGCCTTTGAGTGATGTTTTTTAAACATCAACATCATCTTCACCCATTCGCGTCATTTCGAGCGGAGGGAGAAATCTTAAAAGTAACCTATTCATTCCAAAATGCTGTTTTAAAGAGGGTTTTATCTCGAACTCACGTTATTTAGCGATTATTTGTTGAAAAAGACGGGAGCAAGTGTGGAGATTTTAGCGACATTTTTGAAAATAATATTAAAAAGGTAAGGACAATTCATGAATCACCCTTACCTTTTCTTCATGATCTCAATAAGGTTTGTTTAGTTCCCCGTATCTATAACAATCAATGGTATGATCATTGATCAATCCGACGGCCTGCATAAATGAATAACAAATGGTAGGTCCCACGAATTTAAGCCCTCTTTTTTTCAGGTCTTTGCTAAGTAGGGTAGAGAGTTCTGTTTTAGCCGGGACTTCACGAATCGATTCCCAATGATTATGAATGGGTGAATAATCTACATATGACCATAAAAAATGATCAAAGCTTCCGAACTGCTCTTGTATTTTCAAAAACGCCTGAGCATTGGTTACTGCTGAATTTATTTTGAGCCGGTTTCGAATAATACCCTCATTATGGCATAATGCTTCAATTTTATCGTCTCCGTATTCAGCTACAATATCAGGATCAAAATAATCAAAGGCTTCCCGATAATACGTTCTCTTACGAAGAATGGTGATCCAGCTTAAACCTGCCTGAGCGCCTTCGAGTATTAAAAATTCAAAAAGTGTTTGATCATCATGAACCGGAACACCCCATTCAAGATCATGATATTTGATGTAAAGCGGATCTTCGGTGACCCAATCGCAGCGTTGTTTCATAGATAAATTTTAAAAATTTGTCAGAGATTTTGTTATATCAATAATTAACGTAAGTTCGATATAATACGAGGTATAATATGGGTTTTATTGTTTCACGACCATGTTTATAAGATCTCTCACCCAAAAAGCGGGTTCGAGATGACGCCTTTGAGTTGGTTTTTTAAATTTACCATTATATATCGTCTCTTCGCGTCATTTCGACCGGATGGGAGAAATCTTAAGAGTGAAGTAATCATTTAAAATGTTGTTTTAAATAGATTTTATCTCGAACTCACAATAATTATTTAATTAAATACAAATTAGTCCATTCAAAGTACATTGAATTATGTATGATTTTATTATTATGGGAAAAGAACCTTAGTATTTAATTAAACATCATTATGATACAATATTTTACACGACTATTCAGATACGATCGCTGGGCAAACGAAAAAATTATCGATGCTTTGAATAATGTCGATCCGAGAGATGAAAAAATGGATCAGCTTATGAGTCATATTTTCGTGATTGAAGAGATGTGGTTTGAACGTATCGTGAATGGCTCATCTCAAATACGTCCTGTTGATACCTTATCACGAAATTTATGGCTGGACAAATCCCAGGTTCTGAGTGAAAATTATCGAAATCTTTTAAAGAATGTGGATGAAATTGAACTTGATCGGAAACGAACGTATAAGAATACCAAAGGAACGACCCATCATTTTCCGCTACGCGATTTATTAGGGCATGTGATCAATCATTCCACTCATCACCGGGCACAAATTGCATTTCGTTTACGGGAACTGAGGTACGAACCACCAGCTACTGATTACATTTTTTATCTGTATCAGTTGTAAAAGGGATCAAATCTTTTCTTCTGAATGACATATTTCAGACAAATACAGTTATGCTGTTATTATAAAATATTCAGTAGGGCGAGATATTCCTTTGGGGTGTAAACAGGAAGATTACTTTTTAAAAAATCCTTTGGATTCCTGGTTACTATAGTGTTTAGATTAGCATGTATTGCCGATTGGTAAAGAACCGCGTCTTCATAATCCTTAAATTGGGTATCTAAGGCATCTTCCAGTACTACTCGATTAATACTGGAAATATGAAAGATTTTGAGCAGTTTTCTTACATTTTCTACCGCACGTTTGTTATCCAGAGTCTTTGAGAGCAGATAAAAAATAGTGGTTATGGTTGTGGCACCAATCCATCCTTCGATTTTACCTTCTTCGGACAATCCGACTACTTGTGCAGAAGCGAAAAAGTAAGGTTCACGCTTAAAAAAAACATCCAGTATCACATTTGTGTCAATAAGCACTTTCATTTTAGATACTTTTCTTCCAAATGTTTTTTGTAGTCTTCTTCTTGAATATCAGACTTCTTTAAAATCCCCGCCAAAGAAGCCGTAATCGGAGGTAGATCTCGCTCGGATGAAACATGTTCCGTTTCATCGATAAGAACAAAATAATCAGCTACCATTTGTGATATTGATATCCCCTTTTGCTTAGCTCGCTTTTTGGCTCGCTTAATCAGCGAATCATCTAAGCGGAGGGTTAATTTGTTTTTCATAGCATGACGTATGTTTTTTATTTAAATATACGTCATGCTAAGGTAGCCACGCAAGGAAAATTTTATTCGTCAGATGTAAAATCAGTTTTCAAGAAGTTTCCTATTACGATAAATAATCGTTTTTGATTGATCTTTAAGCAATTGTGCAG
>DATFMK010000010.1:0-3729 GCA_035267005.1 Balneolales bacterium | reverse complement strand
ATTCGCATTTTGGACGATTTCGTATAAAGTTTGAGAGATTTAATTCAACATCTTATACTAAACGAACCTCACGTTATTATGGCAATTAAAAAATCAAACTGGCTTGTCACCCGCTTTGTTATTTTCACATAAGCTTAGATGGGATGTAGCTGGATAGATTTCCCTTAAGGGGAATTAGGATATTTAATTCTTAATTCTGCATTCTAAATCCTAATCCTCATTCATATCGAATGGCATCGGCCGGTGCTACTTTGGAAGCGCGAACGGAGGGATACCAACTGGCCAATACGCATAATATCAGACTCCCACTAAGTACGATCACGACATCTGATAATTGAATATTAACCGGATATGCTGGTATGATAAATGACTGTGCGCCGGCGAGTTTGACCAATCCATATGTTTTCTGAAGCCAGCTTAGCAGTAATCCCAAAAATCCACCAGTGCCGCAGCCAATCAATCCGATGAAAAATCCCTGTTTCAAAAAGATACGTTTGATATCCTTCGGACTAAATCCCATAGTCAGCATAATACCGATATCACGGTTTTTCTGTAGCACGATCATAGTCAACGAGCCTACGATATTTAATACAGCAACCAGCACAATGATCATTAAAATCAGGTAGGCCCCCCATTTTTCGAGGTACATGACGTCGTATAATGGCTTTTGAAGATCGTACCAGGTTTTAACCGAATATTTCTTACCAAGGATCTGTTGCAGGCGAGCTTTTACAGCGTTGGCATCCTCATGAGAAGTCAGTTTAAGATCCAATCCGGTGATGTGGTTCCTGACGTGAAAAAGCCGCTGAGCGGCTCGTAAATCCACAAAAACAATCGATCCTTCAAAAATTTGCTTGATATGAAAAGCTCCGCGAATATCAAATTCATAGCCGGTCGGCCCCGCAAATTGAGTGAGTGCTTTCTGCATACCTTGCGCGCTCATCAGAGAGACTTTATCTCCGGTCGTTAAATGGAGTTGATGAATCAACTCATCGCCTATCAAAATTCCAGGCATGTTGTTTTCAACACTGAGATTAAAATTTCCCTCGGTTATACTGTTTTTATGCTCATTCAAAGGGAAAAAACGATCAGGAACAACCCCGCGAACAATAACGACTTTATCCTGATTGGAAGTATTGGCAAGCAGACATTTTCCCTGAACATAAGGCGAGATGACTTTTATTTCAGGTATATTGGCAAGATCATTTTTAAGGCTGTCGGTTAGTAAAAAGGATTTACTGGCTGTCGATTCGATCCGGATATCCGGCTCGTAGGAGAGCAGCATGTTTTTGACCAGATCAAAAAATCCATTAAAAACAGATAAAACAATGATTAACAAAGCCGTACCAATGGTAACCCCCAAAATACTAATGATGGTGAGTGTGGAAATTAACGAGATGTGTTGTCTCGAAAAGAGGTATCGTCGAGCAATAAAATTAGTTACTTTCATATTTGGGGATTAAAAGTATATGATAATCAATTGAATAAGATCAAAAAACTAAATCTTACGATAAAATTTTTTATTTTAGATTCTCATCTGTTAAAAATTACTCACCAAATATATAACATCAGTGGATTTCAAAGAAACTATTAAAGCCATTACAAGGGGTCAATACGGAAATCCATTCTCAATACTGGGAATGCATCAGGTTAACGAAGAAAATAAAACCCAAATCGCGGTAAGGGCGTTCCTGCCTTCTGCGAAATCTGTGAATGTAATATATGATGACGATTCCGTTCAAAAAATGGAAAAATTAGATGCTCGTGGTTTTTTCGAAGCAAAATTTAAAGATAAAAACCAATATTTCCCTTACAGATTTCAGGTCGTAAATGAGCAAAAAACCAAAGAAGTTTATGATCCTTATAGCTTTGGTCCGCAGATCAGTGATTTCGATTTACAGGTTTGGGGTGAAGGAAATTCGATAAAAGCCTATGAGTTATTGGGTGCTCATGTAAAAGAAATACATGGAATTAAAGGAACTCATTTTATCGTCTGTGCGCCTAATGCCTCGCGTGTGAGTGTCGTAGGTGATTTTAATCAGTGGGACGGACGAACTCACGCGATGCGTAAATATTATGATCAGGGACTTTGGGAAATCTTTATTCCAGGTCTGGAAGAAGGCACGATCTATAAATATGAGATTGCCAATAATTCACTCGATTTCCCTCTCCTTAAAACAGATCCCTATGCCGTATTCATGGAGAAACGTCCAAATACCGCTTCAATCGTTTATTCACTTAATGGTTATGAGTGGCAGGATCAAAAATGGATGGAACAGCGTCAGGCTAAACAGGCGTTGGATGCTCCAGTTTCGATTTATGAAGTCCACTTGGGATCCTGGAAACGGAAGCAGGATGACACCGAAGATGGATTTTTAAGTTATCGGGAGATGGCCAAAGAGCTGGTCCCGTATGTCAAATCTTTAGGATACACTCACATCGAATTATTGCCCGTGGCGGAACATCCGTATGATCCTTCATGGGGATATCAGGTAACGGGCTATTATGCACCAACAAGTCGTTTTGGCACCCCGCACGATTTTATGTATTTCATTGATGAATGTCATAAAAATAATATAGGGGTCCTGGTAGATTGGGTTCCGGCGCATTTTGCCAAAGATTCCCACGGACTTCACTTTTTTGATGGAACGCATTTATACGAACACGCCGATACCCGGCTTGGTGAGCATAAAGATTGGGGAACCAATATTTTTAATTTCGGCAGAACCGAAGTAAAGAACTTTCTGATTTCTAACGCCGTCTATTGGTTCGATTGTTTTCACATTGATGGAATCCGGGTCGATGCAGTGGCTTCGATGTTATATCTGGATTATTCGCGAGAGGAAGGCGAGTGGATTCCCAATGAATACGGCGGACGTGAAAATATTCAGGCTATCGACTTTTTAAAACGCTTTAATGAAGTTGTTCATCAGGAATTTCCCGGTATCATAACGGCTGCAGAAGAATCCACCGCCTGGCCTATGGTTTCCAGGCCCACGTATATCGGCGGACTGGGTTTCGATTATAAATGGAATATGGGTTGGATGAATGATACACTCAAATATTTCGAAGTAGATCCGATATTCAGAAAGCATCATCACAATCAAATCACTTTTTCGCTTATTTACGCTTTTACTGAGAATTTTGTGTTACCACTATCGCATGACGAAGTCGTTCATATGAAACACTCAATGCTTAGTAAGATGCCAGGCGATGATTGGCAAAAGTTTGCAAATCTTCGTTTGTTATATACGTATATGTACTTGCATCCGGGTAAAAAACTGTTGTTTATGGGAGGAGAATTCGGACAATGGTCTGAATGGAACGCGCAATCGCAGCTGGAATGGCATTTATTGCAATGGGAGAATCATCAGGGATTACAGGAACTTATTAAAGATCTGAACCGGGTATACCGAAGCGAATCCTCAATGTACGAGGTGGATTACGACTGGAATGGTTTTGAATGGATCGATTTTTCGGATGTCGACCATAGTATTATTTCTTTTGTTCGATATAATAAAGAGAAGAAAGAGCACCTTGTCGGTGTTTTTAATTTTACACCAGAGGCTCATGAGGGATATAAAGTTGGTGTGCCTGAGGAGGGCATCTATAAGGAAATAATTAACAGCGATGTCTCAAAATATTACGGTAGCAATGTGTATAATGATGAGGTTAAATCACAGAGTGGAGAATGGCAAAATAAATCAGCTTTTATTACTATTACCATTC
>DATFMK010000009.1:0-5074 GCA_035267005.1 Balneolales bacterium | reverse complement strand
TAAGAGCACAAAGAACCCGAGATACATTAGAATAACTTGTAGGTCGTCGGTTCTGACGACTGCGTCGAATCCGCCAAAACTTATGTAGAGAATGGAAAACAAAGAGACTAAAATAGAATAGATGAGTATGCTTCCATGATTCCCAAACATAAATTGAAATAAAAGTCCAAGCATGAGAATGTACGGAGCGGGGCTGATCAAAATGAAAACACCAATACTGGAAATCCCGCCGGCTTTTGATCCATATTGATTACTTAAGGCCTCCGGAATGGACAGAGCCGGATTTTTTCGTATTTTTTTGGCAAGCAAATAAGCGAATAGTATCGAAAAGATGTAATAGGGAAATCCCATCAGGAACCATTCGGAAAGGCCAAATTGATAGCTGTATTCGCCAACACCGAGGATTCCTCCATACCAGGTAGAAACCAATGTAGCGATAAATGCGGGCAGCGTCATCTTCCGACCGGATAACAGGAATGTTTCCTCATCAACATCCTGCCACTTTTTTTTGATACTCAGCCAAACGATAGCGATGAAATACGCCAAAACGATGGCCCAGTCAATAAAACTGAAATTAAATTGCACTACAATGTTTTTTATAAAAATTTTAAGTCCCGATGATCAGTAAGGTATTAACCCGGATTATTCACGTAACCAATATGAAGTAATACATATCATATTGTAAATAAAGTAACTTATAAAAAATAAACCGATCCTCGATTTTGAGGTCGCTAAAAAAAGCTGCGAAATTTGGCCGTGCTCTGCGTTGAATTTAAAAATGCTTGATCAACGTACCAATGTACGTTTCATGCACATTCTTAAATTCGCCTTGATCACGACAAAATTTCTTGGTGAATAATCCGGGTTAAATATCGGAAGAAACACTTAAAAAAATTAATAAATCTCCGCTATCGTAACTTATTTTTGCAGGAGTGTGTTCAATTTCGTTTGAAGATCCGTCTCGGATCCCGTTTTCGAGTGATTCATTATTCAGAGGATATTTCAGACCGGAAGTTTTAATTCCTTCTACTTTACCAGAAAGTGGAAACAAGGAAACGACGGTACCGACGGGTTGATTCAATGTGTAATTTTTAGGTAAAATGAAAGTTTTACCATAGTTATCTCTGAAGTGGATGGTGGTAAACTTCGGGGTAAATTGTTTTAAAACAGAAAGGTTTTTCAGTGTATGATCGATGCGTTGACCGGCCGCTCCCAAGACAACCACATCGGTGCATTCTTCTTTTAAGGCATAATTCAGTGCCTTTTCCAGATCATTGGAATCCTGATCCGGATCTTCTAAAATATTAAAATCATAATTCTCTTCAGGTGTAAAACTATCCATATCGCCAATAACAATATCTGGTTTCAAATTATATTTCAAAACAGTGTAGGCCCCACCATCGGCGACAATAAAAAGTTGTCCATTTTGTATTTCATTGCTTAGCAAATTCCTGGAAGGCGGCTCTCCATCGCATAATATTACGGCTCTCTTTTCAATCATAAAGTATTAATAATTTGTTATTTAAATCGGATTATAAATATATCTTAAAATTAAGATTCAGTAAACAGTTTAGATTTTTCCATCTTTTTATTGCTTTCCTGATAAGTTTATCTGATTTTAATAAGTTAATTTAAAACAATGCAACTTATTTTGCGTTATGGTAAGTTATCAAGCTAACGCTTGAGAGGCTAAACAATATTATCTCATGCTGACCGAACTTATCAAAAGTATAAAAAGTCATAAAAGAATCGGCGTATTTTCACATATACGTCCCGATGGTGATGCTATCGGTTCTTTGATAGCCTTCTGTCTCTGGCTTCAAAAGAATGATATAGCAGTATATGGTTTTAACGATGACGGGCCCGTTCATAATACGGTCTGGTTAACAGAATATTTTCCCATCCAAAAGCCGGATAAAGAGGCTGTCGATAAATGTGATGCCTATGTTTTTCTTGATGGAAACATCCCTTACCGGTTTGGCCGATTCGGGCAATATACCCTCGATACCGGCAAACCATGTTATCTCATCGATCATCATCCGGATCCGGTTCCTGTGTATGATTTTGTCTATTCTGTTGAATCCGCTTCTTCAACGGCTGAACTCGTTTACCAGGTATTTGAAGAAAGCGGTGATCTGGAGTTAATTGACACAGGTGTGGCCAAAGCAATCTATACGGGTTTAATGACTGATACGGGGTCCTTCCGGTTTGATTCGGTATCACCCCGGGTTCATGATATTGTAGCTGATTTAATGAGACGGGGTCATTTTACTCCCAACGAAGTACATGAACTGGTTTACGACCGTCGTACACTCAATCAAATGCGCCTATTAGGAAGGGTGCTTAAAACCATTGAGTTGTATGCAGACAATCAAATCAGTACTATTACCGTTACACAAGAAATGTTAGAAGCTACCGGGTGTACTTATGATGATACAGAAGGGTTTATTGCTTATCCTTTGAGTATTAACGGTGTAAAAGCGGCTGTACTGTTTTGTGAAATGGATGGGAAGGTGAAACTTAGCCTGCGTTCCAAATGTGGCCTCTTGGCTAATACATGGGCACGGATATTTGGCGGCGGCGGACACAAACGTGCGGCCGGCGCTTGGCATCCGGGTCCTTTGAGTAAAGCTAAAAAGGATGTCATTGAAGCCGCTGAGGAATTATTAGCTTCGGTTAAATCTTGAGAAACGTAATTAGAATTTGACGTATAGTAAAATAAATCATATAAGGCGCTTAATAATATTGCTATCTCTAATGGCTGTTGGATTGGTGGGTTGTCATAAATCGAAACCAGCGGCCGTAAAGAATAATAGCACAAAAAATGCCCCTCATAAGCTTAAAGAGCTTAAAAGTATTACGGTCAAGAATGGTACTACAAAAACAAAAGAGCTTCAGGAAAAATCTCCTCAGAAGATTAATAATCAACTTTATGACAGCCGGCATAACGCGATAACAAAATCGGTTGCCGAAGTAAGTCCGGCGGTTGTAAGTGTCAGTGTGACTGAAGTCGTGAAGGAACAGGATCAATATGACCCGTTTTTTGGTTTTTTTCTGGCGCCCGGAAGAATGCGAAAGTTTAAAAGTCTTGGAACGGGATTTATCATCAGTGAAAATGGGATGATAGTAACCAACCAGCACGTGATTGGTAAAAATGCGGCTCGTATCATTGTTACAACTTCCAAAGGAAAGAGCTATGACGCCAAGGTAATTGGTGAGGATGAATACGCGGATATTGCTCTTCTCAAGATTAAGGCCAAAAGAAAACTGCCATTTGTACATTTCGGAGATTCCGATAAAGCTATTGTCGGAGAATGGTGTATCGCCATTGGAGATCCATTTGGGCTTTTTGAAAAAGGGGAGCCAACGGTAACAGTCGGTGTTATCAGTGCGGTAAAACGAGATTTTCGCCCGGATCCGCGAGAGCCCAGAGCCTATCTGGATATGCTGCAAACGGATGCGGCCATAAATAAAGGTAATTCCGGCGGACCACTGGTCAATTCCTTAGGTCAGGTTATCGGGATGAATACGTTTATCTACACGGGCGGAGCGAGTCAGGGCAATGTCGGATTAGGATTTGCTATACCAAGCAATACGATTGTAAAGATTATTACACAACTGGAAGAAAAAGGAAAGGTCAGTCTTGGTTATGATCCCGGATTTCAGGTAAAACCGATAACCGCCGCAACAGCCTACAAATATAATCTGCCGATTATTCAGGGAGTATTTGTATATAGTGTGAATAAAGACGGTCCGGCTTATAAGGCCGGAATCTTACCGGGTGACATTTTATTGAAAATAGGGAATGAACGTATTTATAGTTACACTCATTTTGAAGCTTTGCTTCGAGAGTATAAAAAGGGCGACAAGATGAAACTGGTGATTCTCAGAAAAGGGCATCTTTATGAAACGAGCATGGTGCTTCGCAATAAAGTTAAAAAAGGACAAAAGGCTAAAGCCTCCCAAAAGACGGAATAACTCTCGAAAATTATATTGATTTGCCTTAGTTTAATTTTTATTCCGGTTCAGAAAATCGGCAATTCGGTTAAAATGTTCTTCTGATGCCCAGAATTTAATGAAACTGGAGAGTTCCACTTCCAAAGATTCATCACGGGAAAGTGAATTCATATTACGGATGTTCTCTTTGAGTGAACGGATAAAATGCCGGTCGTTTTGACTCAACTCTTCCGCCCATTTTTTTGTTTCGTCAACAAGCGCATCGGTGGAAACGACTTTATTGATCAGACCTTTATCTAATGCAGTACGGGAATTGATGATCGCAGAGCTGGCCAGCCACTCAAGAGCAGTCGCTCGTCCTACCAGTTCAACAAGTCGGGTGAGTCCGCCCCAGCCCGGTGGTAAATAGAATCGGGCCTGAGTGAATCCAAACCGAATGTGCTCTGCGGCTATACGAAAATCGAAAGCGAGAGTTGTTTCGCATCCTCCACCATAAGCATCCCCATTGATACAGGCGATAGTAATACAATTGAGTGCTTCAATTCGCTTTAATATGGTGGTCATTCGCTGCGCCATCTTTTTGCCATCTTCTTCGGTATCGAGCGTGGAAAACTTCCGGAGATCACCGCCCGAAACAAATGATTTGTGTCCTTCGCCACTCAGGATGAATACCCGTATAGCTTCATCCTTCTCGAGTAGGTCAAGAATCGATTCCAATTGTTCCATGACCTCGAAATCGATGGCATTCAGCGCTCGCGGCCGTGCGATTTTCGCCCATAAAATTTTCTCTTCAATCTCGTACGTTACCGATTTATTCACCATTACATCTGACTCCGGAATGTTTATTCTTATTTTTGACACGTATCACCATGAAATTATTTAGAGAATTTTAAAATATCGTAAGTGTCTGATCAATTGATATTCATGCCATGGTTTGGTTTGGCATTTTTTTAAATCCCAGTTCCAACCTGTTCTTTATTATTGTGTTTGGGTAAATCAATATAGGATATGATTCGTTCAAATGACATTAACCCGAATTATTCACGTAATCAATAAGAAGTAATACATATCATATCATATTGTAAATTAACGTGAGGTTCGTTTAAGCTTATAATCT
>DATFMK010000008.1:0-2516 GCA_035267005.1 Balneolales bacterium | reverse complement strand
AAACTCCGTTTCAACTGAATTGGATTATCAAAGATTCGGAAGGATTTCTAATCATTCGTTTCGTTTTAAAGTGGAAGCAGGGTTTCTGTAATATAATTCCCAAAGGGACTATGGGAACAAGAAATAGTGTTGGAGCTGAGTCGCGTTGTTTGAATTGCAAATAATTAACAGAAACTCAATATAATTATAGACCTATTCTGTTTCATATCCACGGCTGGAAGATCTCTCACCCTAAAAGCGGGTTCGATATGACGCTCTTGAGTGGTGTTCTTACATATCAACATCATCTATCGCCATTTCACGTCATTTCGAGCGGAGAAAGAAATCTTCAGAGTCAAATAACCAGTTAAACCACTTTTTTAAAAAAGATTTTTTCTCGAACTCACTTAAATACAGTAGGAACGCTACAAGCAACGTTCCTACCGAAATTTGGTTGGCATCTTTTTCCAAATTCGCTTGGATCCGCGCAAATCTGTGGCCTAAAAATCACCTATTCCCTTTTTAAGAAACACGTTTTCGGGTTCCTTTTTCCTGTTTGGGAACGGTTTGCCTGGCTCCGGGAATTTTGGGTTTGGGCAGATGTTCGGTTTCGTATTTCATGAGTGTTATCAAACCACTTGTGTCGGGAATGACCGGGGGCTCGGCTTTTGCTTCGTCAAAGCGAAAAACGGAGGTGAAATCACCGAAGGTATCTCTGCGCCACTGACTGATATTGGGTTCTTTCACACCGGTGAATTTTTCCAAGAGCTGAAGATTCGAGGTGTGGTCGAATGAGTCACTACATACGTAACCACCAGTTGTCCAGGGAGAAACAACAATGCAAGGAACACGATATCCACTGCCAATTGGTAATCCCTTCACAAATTCATTGGGCGTTCCCGGTTTGGGCATGATTGGCGGGACATGATCAAAGATGCCATCATTTTCGTCATAAACAAGAATGAATACCGTTTTGGCCCATACTTCAGGATTCGCGGCGATGGCATTGAGTTTACTTGCTATGAATCCGGCCCCGTCTGCCGGAGTATACGCCGGATGCTCGGACTGATAGCTGGTCGGGATAATCCAGGAAACGGCAGGGAGATTATCCGTAATCGCATCATATTCGAATTTTCCGAGGGGACCGCGGACCATACCCCTTTTATATAAAGGAGAATTTTTGTCAGCAGTCATGAACGTATGGAAGTTTTCCAGCATATTACAACCGTAATTATCCTTTTCCTGATAGACTTTCCAGCTGACTCCGGCTTTTTCAAGACGCTCCGCGTAGGTCGTCCACCGGTAACCGCCGTTTGGAGCCCTGTTGTTAATGATCGGTCCGCCGCCTTTTCCTTCCGGATCGATCGTGCCGGTAAACCAGTACATTCTGTTAGGCCAGGTGGGACCCAAAACGGAGCAGTGGTAGGCATCGCAAATGGTGAACGCATCGGCGAGTGCGTAATGAAAGGGGATATCTTCCCGTTTGTAATAACCCATCACATAGGGCGCCGCTTTTTCCTGAACTTTTTGGTGAGCCGGTATCCATCTATTCATTTTCCCGTGATTCCAGGACGCATGTTGTACCGACCAGGCATGGCTTGTCGACGGGATCTTCTGCGCACTGGTTTTGATCGTATCCAAGTGAAAGGGAAGTAGATATCCGTCTGGATTTTGAGGATCCGGCTGATAAAAAACAGATCGCCCGTTTTTCATTTTCAGAACATCCGGGTCATCGAAACCACGTACTCCGGATAATGCGCCAAAATAGTGATCGAACGAGCGGTTTTCCTGCATGAGTAACACCACATGCTC
Organism: Balneolales bacterium; assembly: GCA_035267005.1. Classification (GTDB taxonomy): domain Bacteria; phylum Bacteroidota; class Rhodothermia; order Balneolales; family DATFMH01; genus DATFMH01. Next base: position 725 of record DATFMK010000008.1, on the reverse strand, counting down.
GATGTCCTTAAATGAACCATGCTTTTTTGGGGGATTGGCGAGCACCTTTCTCACATTAGGAGGAAGAAAAGTTGAGGCAAACGCACCTGCTGTGAGTCCACCAAGTGATTTTAACATTTTACGGCGGCTCATTCTGGGTCCCCGGATGTTTTGACTAAGATCACTGTTATCTTTTTTATTCATAACATTTCACTTTTGTATTTCCACTTTATTTATGATGACCGGGTGGTTAATGAGCAATCTTTTTATGAAGAACAAATCCCTTTAATCCGATATATATTCCTGCTTAGGGATCATCTCATGTTGTCACTTTTCTTAAAAAACATCCATAAGTGGGAATATTTGTTTTTCTGTTTTCATGAGGGATAATATTGACGCCCATCGTATAAATTACCTGATCTTTATGTTACCCGAATATAGGAATTGCCGCGTAGACAAACTGACTCCAAATTTTATTATATCGTTAAGCTTTGCTATCCTCTTCAGGTGGCTCCCTTGGAACCGGAGATTGGATATTAAATTACAGCTACAAACAGGAAACTCTTACAGAGTTTTGAATCATACTCACTTTTAGAAGGGTTGAAAGGTTCTTTAATTTTGATATAAGTGTTAACCCGAATTATTCACGTAACCAATATGAAGTAATACATATCATATTGTAAATAAAGTAACTTATAAAAAATAAACCGATCCTCGATTTTGAGGTCGCTAAAAAAAGCTGCGAA
>DATFMK010000007.1:0-6347 GCA_035267005.1 Balneolales bacterium | reverse complement strand
CGTATCAACGGGAAAATGATCGATATTAATGGTGGTGATTAGTGCTGATTGCAGAAGTGAATCAAGCCTGGCATTTTGAGTTTCCGGAATTTGATTGAGATTTTGAGATGAACAACCGGTTATGATTATAATGAGAGACACAAATATTATCTCTGTTATGGCATTCTTATGTAATTTTTTTTCATCAGCCTGGATATGAACAAACTATTTAAAGAATAGTCTCGCAAAATATAAAAATAATAGATATCAATACTTAATAAATAAGTGTTGCTGTAATTTACTTATTTTTACTTGGCTTGCGGGTATTTCCAAGTACAAGATAGAACGCGGATGACGCAGATTTTTAAAAAAAGGCCACGGACAATGGACGACAGGTCCTATTGGTTAAAAACTAATAAAAGTTTGAATGGATGGGCTCTACTCCACGCTTTTTTTTACGTGGTGTCCATCTACTTTTTTTATAAATATAATAGAGTACATATAAAAGTAAATAATATAAATACTCAATACCTGTAATTATATATTATCTGATTTTGGTGTTTCGATAAAAATTAAAAAGGCAATTGTTGAAAATATTATATCTCGATATAATTCAATTTTATTCGCTGTTTTATTTTTCAAAAAAGAACCAAAACATCCACAATCTACATGTAGATTAATATGATTAGCGTATAATATAATTATAGTGAATAAAAGAAATAATATAAAACTACTAAATGCTGGCCATTTCTTAATGTTGCCCCAAAAAATAAGTGATAAAGCTATTGCAATTTCAATGTTTATTGTGATATAAAAAATGACATTTGCAAATTTTGTAGATGTATAGAAAACAGCTATGATAAACTGAATAAAAAGATGAGGATTTAAAAGTTTTCCAATAACAGCTATAAAAAGAATTAACGATAGAAACCATCTACCAATTAATAATAAAATGATATTTAAAGACTTTTTATTTGATGACATATTTATTAGTTATTTTATTCCATTTTATAAGCCTTTATTCTACCTGATTTGCGAAATAGGCAAAATAATGTGTCACCGGTAATTTGGATATAATTTGGGATGAATGGCAGATATGTAGAACTTACATATCTGCCAGTTTTTAAATTATAACGATCTAAAATGGCTGTATCTTTTTTTACTTTAATACGAGACTTTGAATTCTTTTTAATTAGAGTATTCAAGTATAACACATTCTTATCTTCTGTTGCATTTAATGTTATAATATTAGGTTTTGGCGCAGTAAATTGTTCTCGGCCATTTGTTGATTTATTGATAGTAGAAGGGAAGGGATTTCCATCAGGAGTTGTAACAATTTTATTAACACTGTCCTGAGCGTTAAAATAATAGATCAAACTTGAAAGGGATGATACGAAAATAAATCCCTTTTTAGGAGAAGGAATAAGCCATCCACTAAATGAGAATGGATTTTTTTCCTGATTGTTCGCAAGTACACCGAAATGGTCCAATAATTCCCCTCTTGTATTATAAGAACAAAATAATTTAGGTTGATAGAGTACTTTTATGATTAACTTATGATTATTTTCTCCTACGATCCGAAAAGGGATATTTTTTAAGGGATATGTAGTTTTATAGTCTCCATCAATTGTAAATTTAGAAATAGATAATCTCTTTAAATCAATCAACCATATTGTACTATCCCTGACATAATAATCTATTATTTGTTCGAATTCTCCCGGTCCCTTTCCTTTACCATACCCGATAGTATTTAAATATTTACCATCTAAGTTAAATCGTTTTATTGAATCTTCATTCTCAACCACATATAAATTATCACCATATAATTTTAGGCCATATGGGCGAATCAAGTTTAAAGTGTCAAGACCTTTTCTCAAATGTATTGGGATAAAATTTGTTTTATGCCACTTACGTTTATATGGTCTTAAACTTTTTACATTGCTGATAAGATTAGGTGCTGGTGAATAATCAATATCATTTAGTAAAACATAAATAGATGCTAATAAGCAAATTAAAAATATTATTCCAATAGAAAGAATATTACGCTTCATAAATAATTAAATAATAATTGCTAAAAAAATAAGGAGGATCGAAAAATAAATCCTCCTTATTTTTATTTAAAATTAGTAATATGATTGGGTACAAATTACAGTACCATGACCAGGACATAAATATCCAGTGCAGGATTCCTGTCCACCCGGACAACCGAGTTGTTCACATTGTTGGGAACATGTTAGATTTGCATTGGCATTATTAGGTAAAAAGGTTATTGATGCAATGATCAATAATAAAAACATTAAAAATTGTTTTGATTTATTCCATATACTGTTCATATGTACCATCCATTATTTGTATAAAAATTACAATTGTTATATATAATAAATATCTACAAAAATATATTTATAAAAATATTATTTTGGATCAAGATGATTTATTCCGAAATATTTGTCAGAAAAATCACTCCGAAATTTGTGTATCTTTCTTCACAATCGATTCTATAAAGAATTTTAATTCTGTGAAATTCATATCTGTATGATATTTCAGAAAATCATATAGATCTTTCTCATCTTTCAAACCAACTTGCCAAACTAATTCATAACCTGATATTTCAATGTCTGAATATATAAGTTCATATATGCGTAATAACCTTATTCTATTAATGACTTTTTTAGGTCGCTCATGGAAACATTTAAAATAATTGCGAGCAAACCACTGAGTGGATTTGCATTCAACTAATTCAGCCCATTCTTTAACCGAATGGATCTTTTTAAGATTGGCAATTAATATTATATCAGATTTTAATAATAATACTTTATCACCTGGTCTCATAGTTATAACCCCTTATTAAATTAGTAAAACAATACAAATTATAGATAAGTCAGATAGCTTTATGTTACATTAGGGGTGCGGGAATTTACTTAATTTTACTTATGTACTATTCACTGAGTTAGTTGGTATTATAAAACCTGAGTATGGTTTGTATTTATTAATGGATTTAACGGCCATGTTCATTTCAATTCCAAAGACACATTATTTTTATAGACCACCAGGTAATCATTCTCTTCTTTTTTCTCTATAGTATATATGTACTGCTTATCTACACATATTTGGAAAGTTAATGGTTTGAGCTTGAAGGAAGCTAAATAGTTTCCGTTCTTCGCATTGTAAATATCCAGATAACTGATTTTATGATTTCCATTTGGGGCCTGAAGGACATACCATTTATTTTTAAAGATATCAAAATCACTTGTCGAAAATAATGCCCCAGGCGCATATCGCATAACAGTATTATTACTTCCTTGAATAGTTACATAATTCCCTTGTGTATTATAATTATCAATTGTAGATATCGAATATTTAAGATTCCCATTTAAAGTATATTTTTTAAGAAGAGGTTCAGAAAAACCCGCATAATATATATCATTATTGACCACCCTGATTTCTCCTTCATCAGCGAACATATTATGGTCGCTTTTTACTTTTTGAAAATCAGTTATTCTTTTTCCTTTATTATCAACGATATTAAATAAGAAATTTGAGGACCTCCCAGGTGAATAAAATAAAAAGCGATCTGAATTCAGAATCTGTAAACGATGGGGTATGACTTTAGGATCAGGCATTATGACATCTTTAATAAAATGATCGGGTAAACGCCAGAATTCCATTTTTCTTTGATTTTCATCAATTAAAACCAAAAGGGAATACCGGACATCAAAATCCATAAAATTAACCAGTTCCCCGGGACCTTTACCTTTCATGAAATGCAAATGAAAGTCTTCTTTGAAATTGTTTTTATTTATAGCAATAATCTCAAATTTCCCCACATTATTTGAAATAAAAATATCCCTCTGATTATGCCTGATCCAACCGGGTCTTTCAATATGTAAGAGTGAAAGATTTAAACTATCCACTACTACTAAATCACCTTTAAAGAGGCGTTTGTGCTGTTTTTGTGCTTTTTTGTATAAAAATGGTTTTTGGGTATGATGAACCGAACATGATATCAGAACAATTGTAATACCTAATAAATATTTTTTTTTGATCATGATATAATTCCTTTAAGAGTTTTCATTTTCCATAAGATGGAGCCCATCTAAATTTTCTAGCCCTTAGCTGATCGCTGACAGCTGACCGTTGAACGCTAATCATTCCTCATTATTCATTACTAATTACTAATTGCTTATCCCATATTCCCGCCAACATTACAATCAAAACCGTACTGATCGACAAGCCCCAGAACACGGTAACCGACATCGTGTTCCAGAATTCAGAGGAGCCTTGCAGCATCAGGGGGATGAGTCCGGCCAGGGTGGTCATGGTGGTTAGCAGGACGGAAGTCATCCGGTTTTTGTAGGTATAAATCCAGCTTCTTGTTCCCCTTATACCTTTTTGTTCCTGTAACCGGTGACCGTGCATCAGCAGGATGGCGTTATTTACGACCACACCGATGAGCAACATCGTCCCGGCAAATGCACCACGGCCAAAATCCATATACGTATACAGGAAACCGGACATAATGCCGATGAAACTCAGCGGGATCGATAAGATGATCACGAGCGGTTCGCCCCAGCTTTCTAACAGGGCGGAGACGATCATCCAGACAACCACGATCGCAGCAATGATGAGCAGGATCAGGTTGTGCATTTGTTTTGAGTTCTGACCAAAACTGTAGGATCCCCCAAATGAGACTTTAGCACCTAACGGCACGGGCAATTGTTTCAAAATATGTTTGGCGAATTGTTGCCCATATTCATACGGACCAATAAAATTGAAGCTCACATACCGCGTATACGATTGATTATCTTTACGAATCGTGGACATCACTCTTTCTTTCTTTATATGTCCGACCTGGTTCAGGGAGAACACTTTACCGTTTACTTTGCGGTGTTCGGTCATCAGGTGATTTTGAACCCGCTCAGGTCGTTTCATGCGTGCCATCAGGTAAAGCTGCCGGTTATCCAGGTAGACTCTGCCAATACTGTACTTGTCATTCGTCTCCAGTTCCAGGTTTTGGGTTACCAAACCTTGATTCAAATCCTTCAATAATAACCTGTTTTTATTAAAACGAAGTACATATTGGTAGAGATTGTTCCGTGAAAAATAGCTGGTGCTGGTCAGATCCACCTTGCTCACTCTCGGGTTTCGTACCAGCCTGCGTTTGATCTCATTTGCCAGGTTTAACAGTTGGTTGTAGGAGTACCCGGTCAGTTTATACCGGAATGAGACAGAACCGCCACCACCACCGGAATAATACCCCTGACCGAAACCGTTTACACCGATGGAAGAATTCCCGGTACGGGCAGCCAGGTAAATGGCATCATTCTTCAACATATACGGTTCGGCACTATCGACAAACTGCTTCTTAAAATGATAGGTGATCCGCGCCCCGCTTTGTTCGGATTCCTGTGTTTTAAAATAATCCATGGCATACCGGTATGGACCGGCAATGGCCTCGAAATTATGGGCGATCTTATCAATTTCTTTCAGTGGAGTGCCTAACGGGGTATTGATGTCGACACTCAGCGTTTGATTTTGTGAAATGTTAAACGGCTGACCAAAATAGGTGTTCGAATAGAATCGGTAGGAGAGGCCGCCGATGATGTTATCTATTTTATTCCGGTTCTGGAAATAGTAATCATACCAATGGGATGATGTTGATGATCCTGATTCATTTGGTGCAGGTATGAGGAACAGCGGGATACCGATGAGAAATATAAGCGCGATATACACCGGCCATCGAAGTTTATGAAGGTAGTAGAAAAAAAGAAGCGCCACACGGCGACCCGACGGAAGATAAGAACGAATGTTATGTGAGATGCCGGATATGCGTTTCTTCGCAGTTTGTATGAAAGAAAACGTGTGAAACCGCAGGGGAATTAACCAGATTAAGGCATAAGGAATCCAGGTCAGGCAGATCAGGATCGAAGACAGCAGCGTAAGCGACATGGCAATGCCCAGCGGCTCGAGGAAGAATCGCTGATTTTGCAGGGCGAATATGAGTGGAATGAAGATTCCGACGGTTGTGAGTGTGTTTCCTATAACCGGAACAATGACATTTCTCAGTTCACCGGCAACATGGCGAATACGTTCTTTACGGGAATCGGGCAGACCGGGCCGGACCTGTTCGTACACGACGATGGCATTATCCACCACCATGCCTAAAGCAATAGTGATAGCCGCCATCGTGTACAGATTCAGCGTATAACCGGATAGATAAAGTAGGATAATGCTCAATAAAACGGACAAAGCGATGCTGCTGAGGATCAACAAAGGAGCACGGAACTCATGAATAAAAAGCAGTAATACCAGGAACACACAAAGCAGGCTGTACCACGCCTGCTGACCCAGGCTGTTGATCTGGTTTCTCA
>DATFMK010000006.1:0-2309 GCA_035267005.1 Balneolales bacterium | reverse complement strand
CCTGGCAGCTGACCAGTTGAAAAAACTCGGTAACTTCTGCGAAAAAACAGCATCAGAGTTTTTTGATGCCATTATGAATACCGCTCTGCAGTGTGTCGGCTTGTCAAAGAACAACTTGGCTATGAATCCCGAAAGTTGAGTTATTTAAAAAGAGTCTATCGGGCTAATACGGGCAAGGCACAAACGGCCTTGCCTTTTTCATTTCTGATCAGATCCCCAGGTAATGTTTAACCGTATAGGCCGTATCATCATCCTTTTTTTGAATAGTCTCTGAAAAATTTTATAATCAAAAGGAACAACGGTGCTGAATGATAAAACAGATCTAAAATATCCATGGGCTTTTTCAGGGTTCCGTTTTTTTAACATGATGAGTTTTTCCACAAAATGGGGCATGGGGCTAAATGGAATAAGTGATCATGATAACCGAAAACACAATGAGGATCGAATAGGGTATCTTATCCAGAAATGACAACATGAGATTTCCTTAGAATGTGAGAGATTAAAATTTTTATCGAATGGAAGCTGAGCTTTTAAAACCACCGGAACTAATTCCGCTTCCACTTAAATTGAAATTCAACCTCCTCCGTTTCGCCTTCTCTTTCATGTTCAATATTATAAATCGCTCTGGAGGGAATATTTAACCTTTCACCTGCAATCTGAATTCGGAATGGTTTATCGTTTCTAAACAATCAGAAAGCCTTCGCAATTTTGCCACCATTTTTTGAACAGTATATCCCTTTTCGATATCTCGGTCCTGTTTCTTTCTCATTGATTTCTCCAATATTCGCTTTTTGTTTTGTGTGAGACCAAACGGCTATTATCTATCAATCCTATCCCTCAATTTCCCTGAGCACTTAAACGTAACAACCTTCCTTGGTTCAAGCATCAAGTCATCCCCGGTGGCCGGATTCCTGCCTTTACGTTCTGCCTTTTCCTTTACACAGAACCTGCCGAAATTAGAGATCATAATATCCTCACCAGACGCCAGTGCCTTTTTGATGATCTCTAAAAGGGATTCCACGATTTCTGTGGACTTGTTCTTGGGCAAACCGGTTTCATTATGGATCGATTCTACGATCTGAATTTTTGTGAGGGGCCTGGTGGAGGGCTCATCATATTATAACATATTGAAATGATATAATATTAATTTCAATAATCGGCATGAATGTCAAATGCAAAGCTTTAACTGCTACCATGTAGTAGTTTTAGTAAACACGTGACAAGGTTGCAAGATTATGAGAAAGAACAAACCGAAAATAAATTCTATTATCAACAGGTTGCCTCATAATCCCTTTCGGGTTTCTTTTCTGATATCTCGCCTGCTCTTAGCTGCTGTTAATTCAATTTTGGCTTGCCTGGGTACTTTGACAACAATATCCTTTTAGTCCTGAAACAAAGAAAGAACATATGTTACTATTTTGAACTCCATTTCTCACACATAGAGAGGTGGGGTTTTTGTATTTGATTTGATACCGATTAGATATCACAACGCTGAGTTATGCCGTATAGTTGATATGCATATTGGAATGATTCCGACGGTTGATGTCGAAACGATCAAATCTCTGGGCAATGCCGCCAGCACCGGTGCTTTCATGGTTCTACTGTCGAAATCATACTGGCAGAAAACCATCATACTGTCCCGGTCAATTTCATAAATCGAGTTATCGACCCGTCCGGAATTTACCAATCATTTCATTGACAATCTGGATTTTCCTGATACAAATCTATGGAAGACCGACTGATTATTCATCCGAGGTTCAATATTCCCTGACAGGACAAACAGGATTGAAATGGTATTATTTTAATCCACTTATCTCATCAAAATTGTTTCCCGATGAACTGTTATCTAAATTATAAAAAAGGATGAAGGAATCTTCAATGGAACCGACCAATAACCATAAAAAATCAGATGAGAATTCAAAGACAAATGAGAATTCGTCATCAGAGATTGAAGCGCTTCTTAACAAGTTAAGAAAAACGGGAACCACTGCCATACTCACCATGAACAAAAAAGCGCAAATAACAATGTCAAACTGGGCATATAATCTTGTAGATCAATACGATGCTACTCTCAAAAACAACCCGGTGAAGCTAAAAGACACCGCGGAACTTCCATGCTCAAAAATGGATGTCAAATTGGCCATTAAACTCTTAATGTTGGCATCTGCTGAAAAAAGATTAGACGATAATGCGATTGTTAACTTAAAGGATAAATTTGTCAGTTTGGGTTCATTTCAATCCATTGATCAAGAAGATATTGTAAAATTAATAAACCATATCAGCGACATTCAAAAAAAATCAATGGACGC
>DATFMK010000005.1:0-2092 GCA_035267005.1 Balneolales bacterium | reverse complement strand
TTTTTATATCTCAAATGTAAAATTAAGCGACATGCATTACGGTCCGAGATTATATATTAGCTATACGAAACCCACGCTTTGTCTGAAGTGTGGGTTTCGGCTATATTGATAAACAATTAAAAAGCCGAAATTTTTTGTATTAGCGGCAGAATCCAAACAAAAAAGGCGATATTTTTAAACCGACATCAGACCTTAATTTCTGATGCTGGTTTTTTATTTTCTATTTAAATTCAAGGTCTATTCTGAAAATATTGGGATTACCAAACGAAATGTACAATAAATTGGATGGGATTCCAAAGATTCAATTAAGGCACGTATGACACAATTTTGAATAGGTTCAAATTTGTTACATTTGTTGATGAAATTTACAGTTTGTTGAATTTGTCAGAAGGGTGTAAACAAGATACGACTTATAAAATATTCCAGCCAAAACTTAGTTCGTACATATTATGTTTTATGATTTTAATTTTTCCTGAGTACTTCTTTAACCTTTTGCAAAGGTAAATTTGAAAAAGAGTAAATCGACTCACAGACAATACATTATTTGGTTAGATCAAATTAGGATTCAATATTTGAATTTTAATCTCAACCCGTCGGTTCTTTTTTCTCCCTTCTTTATACGCATTGGTGCCAATTGGATTCTCAGATCCCCTACCAGTAGCCTTGATTCTTGATGAACGGATTCCCTGGCTAATTAAATATTTTTTCACAAGTTCAGCGCGTGCTTTAGAGAGTTTTAGGTTATACCAGTAATTGCCATGAGAATCTGTATAACCATTTACGATGATTTCCGAATTTGGATACTTAAAGGCCAATGCCACTAATTTATCAAGAGTTTTAAGAGAAACGCTTGAAAGTTTTTTTGAATTTTTTTCAAAATGGATTACGAAGTTTTCAGATGAATAGATTTTGCTCTTGTTCTCTACCTGAACTTTTTCCTTGAGTGAAGATTCATTGCCTTGTTTCATTGAAGGCTCCTGATCCTTTTTTATGTTCTCAATAGCTTGTTCATAGCTTTTGTACTTTTTAAAAGCTAATTTGGATGTCTGGAAATTCTCATGATTTCTCGAATATAGATTGGAAATTACGAAGCCGGAAATGATAATTAAGATTAATATAGTTGCCGCTAACCCAAACCACCTCCAGAAAGGTTTCTCATTTTTTAAGTGTGGTAACTGAGAAAGTCCTTTAACAATATCAGAACTGCTATTTTTTATATTTAAAGATTCATTTGGTACATTGAGTTCCTGAGCACATTCCTCAACTATCTTTTCGTTAATTGTGTCTAATCCTAAGGAATATCCTGTCATCAAAGCATGATCACAGATTATGTTGATTAGACGGGGAAATCCGGATGAAAGGGAAGAAATTTTTTTGATAGCCTCCGAATTAAAAATTTCATTCTGTGAGCCTGCAATTTCTAAACGGTGAATAATGTAATCACGAGTTTCAAATTCAAATAAGGGGTTGATATGATACCTAATGCTGATTCTTTGCCTAACAGCTCGATTTTTTTCCTGATTTAATATTTGGCTAATTTCATTTTGACCAACAAAAAAGATATTTATCAACTTCGCATCATCAAGTTCGATATTGGATAGCAATCTTATTTCTTCCAATAGCTCACTTTTTAAATTTTGAGCCTCATCTATTATCAATAAAACTTTTTTATTTTGCTGGTGTGTTTCGTGCAAAAAATGTCTAAAGTGGAGAAGAAAATCACCTTTGCTGTTAAAATTCTTATTCAATTTAAACTCTTGCGAGAGAAAATTGCAAAAATCTAAATTATCTAAACCAGGATCAGGAACTATAGCGGTAACAACTTCATCACCGATTCTTTTCAAAAGGCTATTAATCAGTAATGTTTTTCCTGTACCTACATCTCCAGTAAGCAGCAGAAAACCTTTGCTCTCTTGTATTCCATATTCCAGTGTGGCTAATGCCTCTGTGTGCTTTTCACCTAGCCAGATAAATTTTGGATCAGTAGTGATCTCAAAAGGTTTTTGGTTTAATTTGTAATGGGAAAGGTACATGTATTTAATTTAAATCGGAATCCTTGGCTCTTAATAGCTTTGGCCAAATACTTAATTGG
>DATFMK010000004.1:0-2684 GCA_035267005.1 Balneolales bacterium | reverse complement strand
AAGAGCTGCGAAATGTTGCTGTGTTCTGCGTTGAATTTAAAAATGCTTAATCAATGTACCCTTGTACGTTTCATGTGCATTTTTAATCCCGAAAGTTTCGAGAGACAACAAAATTTCTTGGTGAATAATCCGGGATAATATCTAATATAACGTGAGGTTCGTTTAAGCTTATAATCTATCAACTTAATAAAAGTAGCTGTTAAATTAGATTATTCAATGACCACCGACCACCGACCACCGACCACCGACCACAGAGAAACGCTCTGGTATTAATTAAACATTATTTATTCTGAATAACCGTATCATCAACGTGTGTTCGAAATCGGAATCATGTATTATGCATCAAAACAGCTCTATGTCGTCGATGGTCTGTTGTCCGTCGTCAAGATAGGTTATATTTTCTCAGATCGTATTCTCAATGAAATTATTACAACTCTGCGATTCTTATCCAAACCTCACGTTAATATATTTTAAGAAGGCTTTGCTAAACTGTTCTTTTGCCCAAGATCTGCATTTTTACGACTTCGAAATTCTCAAATATGGTTAATATACTGTGGTTTCGAAGTCGCTCAGGCTTTGATATTGAACAAAATCCCTGGTTTTGCATAGCCTTCTTTAACGTGAATACGACATAAGGAATTTATAGAACAAAGTTTCAAATAAACGGTTTATGATGGACGATAGCCCCCGAAAAAAACATCGGGGCAGGCGCAGACGGTAGCTATGCATATACTTTGATCTCTGTTCGTAAATCATTATAAAGAATAATAAAACAGCGATTTATGGTATAAAATTAGTTCATTGTTTCAAAACGGCCACCGTCCACGGAGGCTGTGAAATAATAACAATGCAAGCGGCAAGTCACCTTGATTTTTTAATTGTTTTTGAGTTTCGTTGAAGAGCCACTCTCCCTGTCGCGGATTTATCCGTGAAAGGGAGAACTTGTCACGATCCTTTTGTGAGATTGAGAGTGGGTAAGCAAAGCGAAATCGAGCGAAGCACCTAAATTATTTGAAGCAATTGAATTTGTTATATAATTTTTTCACAGCCCCCACGGTCAACCGTCTAAGATCTTAATTGATTGCTTATCTCGAACTCAGGTTATATTAGGGATTTTTCAATATATACAAGTATAAATAAAATAAATATTTATGTATGTTGATAAGTAGTTTCTATTATTTAAGGAATTTCACTTTTTTAGGAGGGTTAATAATATTAAATTTCAAAATTTTTTGGAGTAGCTTAATACTTGTGAACTCAAAGAGTCATGGTTATAAGTATGAAATTCTTTTATTAAAAAATCGTTGAAATAAAGTATCTTAGATATTGAGTTGGTTTTAAACCAGATAATATTATCATAGATAAATTAATTAAAAGGATTTTTAATGCGTTCAGTTAAGTAATGAGCAGCATTATCTTATGTTTCTAACAATTATTAATTTTTCTGTCTATGTGAAGGGCTGATGATGTGGTATAGCCCTTTATTGTATTGATAAAAATTTATGAGTCAAAACGACGAAAACGTACAGGTCGAAAGAGAGAGCGTTGAGGAAGATCCTAAACGATATTTTTCATTAAAGTATTTAGTTATTTCGTTGACGCTGAGTGCGATAGGTATGGCGGTGGTTATCTATTATACCTATACCCCCGGTATATTTGAACATCTTGCTTTTAAACGTTTACCGGGCTTGCTTATCGCGCTTGTCGTATCTGTTATGAGAGTATGGTTTTCAGCGGCAAAAATTAGATATCTTGCCAATAAGGAAGTGAGTTGGCTTGCCGCTTTTCGTATCGTTCTTGTTTGGGATTTTACTTCAGCCATTACACCCTCTTCGATTGGTGGTGCACCAATGGCTACTTACGCGATGTCTAAGGAGAATCTGGCATTAGGCAAATCGACGGCCATCATTTTATATGCCATGCTCCTCGATATGTTTTGGTTTGCATTAGTCATTCCAATACTCATCGTATCCGGTTTCTACTTTGCTGTGATCCCGGCAAATATTGGCTGGGTTGGTGAAGGAGTTATGTTTGTAATCTATTTTGCGTTATTGACATACGCCTCTTTACTAACTTATGCGGTCTTGGTTAACCCGACGATTCTGAAAAAGATCATAAAGATAATTTTCAGATTACCGTTTTTACGCCGGTTCCGGAGTAGAATGGAAAAAGAAGCGGAAATCCTTGAGGAAACGTCGCATGAGCTCAAGGATAAACCAATGTCTTTTTTGTTTAAAGCGTTTATCCTATCGTCGATGTCTTGGCTTTGCCGGATTTGGTTACCTACCATTGTTGTCTTGAGTTTTCTTCCGGCTGATGTAGTTCTTTCATTCTTCCGCAGTATGGCGATGAATCTTGCAGGATTATTTATGCCAACGCCTGGCGGCAGTGGTGGAATGGAAGGTCTGTTCGCCCTTTTTCAAGGACCATTAATGAGTAAAAAAGGTTTCATTGGGATATCAGTATTTATGTGGCGATTAATAAGCTATTATATAAGTATCGGTCTGGGTATGATGGCTACAACTTGGTATTTGAATCGTTCTGTGGTCGAGACTATTTCAGATTCGGATGAAAAGGGTGATCATAACGAACATGAACTGGCAAACGAGCAAAAGGCGGATCTTTCTCTCTGATGGCAAAACCTAAAAAGTATTTTATTTGTAAAGAATGTGGTCATAAATCCA
>DATFMK010000003.1:0-3665 GCA_035267005.1 Balneolales bacterium | reverse complement strand
AAAATCCGGATTACCCGGATCTTCACGTTCCGGACTATAGGCCAGATAAAAATCTTTCCCAGACTTCAATCCGGAGGCATCTTCACAAATCGGACGAATAAGTTCGTCTGTGGTACCCGGATAGGTTGTGGATTCCAGCGTAATCAAGTGTCCTTTTCTGATATGTGGTGCAATGGCACGTGTTGTTCCTTCCACATAACTCATATCCGGTTCCCGATGATCATCGAGTGGTGTGGGAACACACATGATAATAGCATCCACATCTTTTAAACGATTAAAATCGGTCGTAAATGATGTTAAATCAGATTCACTCAGGTTCTTAATCTTATCCCCATTGATATGGCGAATATAACTTTCTCCCCTGTTCAGTTTCTCAATCTTCGACTCATCAATATCAAAACCAACAACCGGAAATTTTTGATCATAAAAAGCTAATGCGAGTGGTAATCCTACATAACCCAGTCCTACAATACCTACAGAATAACTTCTGTCTTTAATTTTTTCTAAAAGTTCGTCTTTCATTTATTAATACTAATTAAATTAACCCCAATTAATTATCGTTACGAATTAATTCTATTATAATAAGAAGAAAGGATTGGATTTAAAATAAGAATAATATTTAATGTGCTTTCGTGTCTCTAATGATCATTTGTTTTAAAGTCTTACCAATAATTTTAAAATCAAGAGTAACAGAATAATTTTCGATATACTTAAAATCCCGTTTCAAACGAAAAACCATATGCTTAACATCCAGCGTGCCCCCTCTGTAGCCCGTTACCTGAGCCCAGCCCGTTAAGCCTGGTTTTACAGCATACCGTAATTCGAAATTGGGTATCGTCGATCGCCAATGATGACATTCATCGATAGGTAAAGGGCGAGGTCCCACTAAGCTCATATCACCTTTAATTATATTTATAATTTGCGGCAATTCATCCAGATTACTTTTTCTCAGAAAATTACCAAACGCAAAAATTCGGCGATCTCCGACTTCCGTAACAACCGGCTGATTTTTACTTTCCCGCTTGGATATGCCGGTATGCATCGTTCGAAATTTATAACATTTAAACACTCTCCCATTTTTACCGGTTCTATCTTGAATAAACATAACCGGTCCGCTTGATGAAAGTTTAATGCCCAAAGCGATGAACGGGTATAATAATCCTAAAAAGATCATCCCTCCCATAGCACCAACAAGATCAAGAATACGTTTCTTCCTACAAAAGTGCCCTTTTAATTTTATTGAATTTAAATTTACACTTAAAAGCGCGCGCTCAATACATAGGTCAGTTTCTTGTTTTGTTGCTATAGACAGATCATATTGTTCATTCGTATCAGTATCAGTATCAGTATACAGATCCTCACTGTTATGCATTTTGAAAGTTCTTTAATTTAGCCATTTAATTTTATTTAAATCTGCAGATGAATGTACCGCTTGCAAATACACAAATTTAATACACCGCACACAATGATTACCCCTAAATTGGTTGATCAGCATTAAGAATATTTAAACTTTCTTAAGATCGAAACCAATCAATACAATTATACTCATTATGTTTAGCCTATTAAAATGAATTCAAACTTGTTCTCAGAATTACTCAAAGAATCATACATTATGCGATCTTACGATCTTCATTTACCCTAATCTAATTATCTTATAACTCTGCATAATTTCAAGGTTTTCATAAAATATTTAACAATTATAACTAACTATAAATTAGGATGCAATGAGAGTCCATTATAAAATGGATAGAAATTACATCATTTCATCCATCTTTTTTTGTTCCCTTAAAACCTTTCTTTGGAAATAATCCAGCGTTTTTTGGAGTCCATCTTTTCTATTAATCATAGGACTCCAACTCAGCAATTTTTGAGCTTTTGAAATATCCGGTTGTCGTACTTTGGGATCATCTTTGGGAAGTTCTTTATTAACTATCTTACTCTTACTCCCGGTTAGTTCCACGATCTCTCTGGCAAACTCCAAGATAGTTATTTCTTCCGGATTTCCAATATTTACCGGTTTTTCATACTCCGATAATGTCAAACGATAGATACCTTCGATTAAATCATCTACATAACAGAAGGACCTCGTTTGCGTTCCGTCACCAAAGACGGTAATATCTTCGTTCTTTAATGCCTGGGCCATAAACGTTGGAAGCGCCCGTCCGTCGTCTATTCTCATCCGTGGACCGTACGTGTTAAATATTCGTACGATATGAGTATCTACTCCATGATACCTATTGTAGGCCATTGTTATAGCTTCTGCGAATCTTTTAGCCTCATCATATACGCCACGTAACCCAATGGGATTAACATTACCCCAATATTCTTCATTCTGAGGATGGACTAAAGGATCTCCATAAGTTTCGCTGGTTGACGCGAGTAAAAAACGTGCTTTTTTTTCTTTGGCTAACCCAAGCGCTTTATGTGTTCCTAAGGCTCCTACTTTCAAAGTTTGAATGGGCATTTCCAGGTAATCAATCGGAGATGCCGGAGATGCAAAATGCATTACCAAATCCAGGTCACCGGTAACATGAATATAATTAGTGACATCATGTTTTATAAAAGTGAAGTTTTCATTTCCAAAAAGATGCTCAATATTTTCCTTAGATCCGGTTGAGAGGTTATCCATACAGATAACATCATATCCTTCATGTAGAAATCGATCACATAAATGAGAGCCAAGAAATCCGGCTCCACCTGTAATTAATACTTTTTTTTGTAACATTTATACTTTGAATTCAATTGACGAGGTCTCTGCAGATGACAATATTGACCACTGTCTAATTTAATAATACTTTACAATATAGAAGACATTGCTAAGGTCAAAAATAATATAATTAGTTTTAAATAAAAATAATTAGACTAAAGATTCAAGAAGAGTTAATACGAATTTAGACTATAGCATTTTCCTATTTCAACAAATACGTTATAAAATATAGACTTATAACTATTAGTTACTGACAAAAGATTTTATAAAACTATACTTTTAGAAGCCTATGCAAAACCGTTCTTTTGCCCAATATCTGTCCCGAAGGTTTTTTGGACTGCGATTTCGAAGTCGATCAGACTTTGATCGTGAACAAAAGCCCTGGTTTTGCAAAGCCTTCTCTTTATATTCTATAGTTCTAAAAAGGTATCTCACTTCAATTATCGGCGTAACATCTGAAGGGTTAACAACAGATCTGTTAAAAACATAAAAAAGAGCTTCCAATATTTAAATACTCAATAATGATTATTTACGAATTTTTTATGTGCACAATGATACTCATTATAACGTTAGTTCGACATAAAATCTTCTTAAAACAACGTTTTGGGTTAAAACTTGGGACGGTTCCATTTTAAAATTTGATAAACCTTGTGATATCTTGAGGAACATTTGTTGATGGGCTCCACCTAAATGGTGGGGTCCATCTATAAAAGCATAGAAATGCCCCACACAAATTATTACTTTAATAAGAAAATTCTTAATAGTTGGGTATCGCAATGGCTTTATTATTAACGTTTTGGACAGTTGTGACTTATTTTGTTTCCTATCCACGGCTGGAAGATCTCTCACCCAAAAAGTGGGTTCGAGATGACGTCTTTTAGTGATGTTCTTAATGTTACCATTAGTTATCGATTCATTCCATAACGTTATAGGACGCAGAGCGTCCCAGAGGGCATTA
>DATFMK010000002.1:0-8368 GCA_035267005.1 Balneolales bacterium | reverse complement strand
GCTGCTGGCTTGTTTCTTCGTCCGGAATAACAGCCGGGACTCCGGAGCGTCTGGATCGATTTTATGGATTCTAAATCATTAGTATTTATCTAATGTAGCGTGAGTTCGAACTAAACTCTTTTTAAAATAGCGTCTTGAAATGACTATTTTACTTTGAAGATTTCTCCCTCCGGTCGAAATGACACGAATGGGCGAAGATGATGTTGAGGTTAACCCGGATTATTCACCAAGAAATTTTGTCGTGTCCCGAAAGGTTCGGGATAGAAATGCGCATGAGAGGCACTCTGGTGCCTTGAGTAAGCATTTTTAAGTTCAACGAAGAGCATGGCCAAATTTCGCAGCTCTTTTTAGTGTCCTCAAAATCGTGGATCGGATTATTTTTTATAAGTACTTTAATTAACAATATGATATATATTACTTCTAATGGGTTATGTGAATAATTCGGGTTAAAAAACATCACTCAAAGGCGTCGTCTCGAACCCGCTTTATTTTATACTTTAAAGAAAAAGGGACTTAGTTTAACCAAGCCCCTTTTTTGCTAACAATATTATATTAAAATTGCAGATCAGTAGATTGCCGGTAATCTTTGTGGATTCGCTTCGCGCATAATGTCATAAACCGCTTCAAATATATCCTCGGCATTCGGTTTTGAAAAATAATCACCATCAGAACCATATGCTGGTCGGTGCTCTTTTGATGTTAAGGTTTTAGGTTCAGAATCCAGATAATAAAATCCGCCTTGTTCATTTATTACTTTTTGCATCATATAAGCAGTTGTGGCTCCCGGCATATCCTCATCAACAAATAATATGCGGTTTGTTTTCTTTAACGATTCGACAATTATATGATTCCGGTCAAATGGTAATAACGTTCTCACATCAATTAATTCTACCGATATACCGGCTCGTTTGAAGTCCTCCATCACGGAAGTAATGATATTAAAAGTTGAACCATACGATACCACCGTTATATCGTTACCTTCTTCTACGACTTCCGGAACACCCAGAGGAACTGTAAAATCCCCTAAATTCGTAGGCATGTATTCTTTTACACGGTAAGCATTTAAAGGTTCAATAATCAGTGCCGGATCATCTCCTCTTATAATCGTATTATAAAAACCAGCTGCTTGCGTAAGATTTCTTGGGACACAAACATGAATACCTCTTACTCCATTTATGATCAATCCAAGTGAAGAACCGGAGTGCCAAATACCTTCTAAACGATGTCCTCGAGTTCTGACGATCATCGGCGCTTTTTGACCGCCTTTGGTTCGGTAGTGTAGCGTCGCAAGATCATCACTTATTGTCTGAAAGCCATACAGCAGATAATCAAGATATTGAATTTCTGCAATCGGTCTCAAACCACGTACTGCCATTCCAATGCCTTGACCAATGATGCTTGATTCCCGAATGCCGGTATCACTTACCCTTAATTTTCCATATTTCTCCTGTAGCCCTTCCAGACCGAGATTTACATCCCCTAATTTTCCTGAGTCTTCACCAAATACCAGAAGCGATGGATTTCTATCAAATAAGACATCAAAATTATCTCTTAATACGACTCTGCCATCGACTTTTTTGGGGTTATCATCATATTTGGGTTTGATCTCTTTTATTTTCAACGGTGACCATTCCGATTCACTAACAACCTGAGAATCGTATCGATCTTTATTGGCATCATTCGCTTCACTCAGCCAATATAATAATTCATCACGTGCATTAAATTTTTGTCCTGCTGTTGCAAGTAATGCCCGCCGGACAGCAATAATAATATCTTTGCGAATAGGATCCATTGCCGTTTTCAAACTTTTGATAATTTTAGCAATGTCATCACCATTATTAGATTGTGACTCCATTTTTTGGAATATGGCCAGAACCTCATTCTTCTCTTTATCAATTGCGGCTCTGAAGGCTTTCCACTCTTTGTTTTTTTCCTGAATCACATATTTTCGAGCTTCATCCTCTAACTGATCGAGTTCTTCCTCTGTTGCTATATCATTCTTAAGAATATACTCTCTCATTTTGAGATTACAGCAATGCTCTTTTTCCCATTCCAGACGTTCTTTTGACTTATACCGTTCATGTGATCCGGATGTGGAGTGTCCCTGCGGTTGAGTGACTTCCTGCACATGAACTAATACCGGCACATGCTCATTACGAGCTATTTCGACCGCATTTTTATACGTTTCAACTAATCCCTCATAATCCCAGGCTTTGACGGTAAAAATTTCGTAACCCTGCTGTTTTTGTGTACGCTTGAAACCACGTAATGCAGAGGAAATACTACCTTTAGTAGTTTGATATTTTTTGGGAACGGATATGCCATATCCATCATCCCATACTGACAATACCATGGGGACTTGCAAGACACCGGCCGCATTTACGGTTTCCCAGAATATTCCCTCAGAAGTACTTGCATCACCAATGGTTCCAAAAGCAACTTCATTTCCATTATTCGAAAACTTCACCTGATCGTGCAATTCTTCGACTTCGCGATATACTTTTGATGCGTGAGCCAATCCCAGTAATCGAGCCATTTGCCCGGCTGTTGGAGAGATATCGGCCGAAGAATTCTTCATTTTTGTCAGATCTTTCCAGGAACCGTCGTCATTCAAGCTTCTTGTGGCAAAATGGCAATTCATCTGCCTTCCCCCTGAATTAGGTTCTGCTTCTACATCGGCATGCGCATATAATTCAGCAAAAAACTCTTGAATGGTAAGCTCTCCGATGGCCATCATAAATGTTTGATCCCGATAATATCCCGATCTGAAATCTCCTTCTTTGAAGAATTTGGCCATTGCAATCTGGGGAATTTCTTTTCCATCCCCGAATATTCCAAATTTTGCTTTACCTGTCAGAGTCTCTTTACGTCCTAGAATAGAAGCTTCTCTACTCATAACAGCCAACCTATAATCTTCAATAACTTCTTCCTTGTCCAAATGGTTGGCCATTAGTTTTTCCTTCGTTTTTGGAGTCTGTAAATTTTCCATTTTATCCTCTATAAATTAGACCTTGTCAGCCAATCAAAAAATAAATCTAAAACTATTTTCAGGAATAGGAATCAAGCTACTCTTCAAATAAGAAGTCAAGAACTGTTTTTCCACACACAGCCCTATTCCTGTGTATAGTATTAATATATTACCATGTTAATAAATGTAAATTTCAATGTCATAGTAATAAAATATAACTTGTCTGCCGCAAACGTAACATTTACGGCAGACATAATAAATTCATAATTTCACTATTCGGTAAAACCACCTTTCGTCATTTTAATCGGATCTAAAGCCTCGTCAAGCTCTTTATCCGACAGATCGGTCATTTCTTTGGCAACTTCCTTCAGGGCACGATTTTCGGCAAATGCCTTTTTAGCAATCTTTGCACCGGTTTCATATCCGATAATTGGATTAAGTGCCGTTACTAAAATCGGATTTTTTTTGAGTTTCTCTTTAATTTTCTCAGTATTGACCGAAAGATTGGCAATCGATTTATCAGCAAGATTACGTGATACATTGGCCAGTAGCTTGAGCGACTGTAAAAGATTTAATGCCACTACAGGTAGCATCACATTTAGCTCGAAATTACCAGCTTGTCCACCAACAGTTACCGCCGCATCATTTCCGATGACCTGGGCACAAACCATGGTAACGGATTCTTCAATCACGGGATTAATTTTACCGGGCATAATGGATGATCCGGGTTGTAATGCCGGTAACGTGATTTCAGATAATCCGCTATTCGGCCCTGAATTCATCCAACGCAAATCGTTCGCTATTTTCATCAAACTTACAGCGATCGTCTTAAGCTGACCGCTTAACTCAACGAGTGTGTCGACCGAACCTTGTGATTCGAAATGATTACTTGTTTCGCTAAAACTGCCGCCGGTGAGCTCTCCGATTTTTTCTGCAAACTTTTTACCGAAATCAGGATGCGTATTCAGACCTGTACCAACGGCAGTGCCACCTTGCGGAAGTTCGGATAGCCGTTCCATTGCGGATTGAACCCGTTCAACACCTAATTCCATTTGACGGGCATAACCGCTGAAAACTTGTCCAAAGGTAACCGGCATGGCATCCATCAGATGCGTACGGCCCGTTTTTACAATATCTTTTAAATCTTCACCCCTTTTTAGAAACGTTTCTTTTAAATGTGTTAAAGAAGGTATTAATTCATTTTTAGCAAGTAAGTAGGCGGAAATCCGAATTGTTGTTGGAATAACATCATTCGAACTCTGACCGAAATTAACGTGATCATTGGGGTGAATCTTCAGATCATTATTTCCATCTTTTGATGCCAATTCGTTTGCACGTTTCGAAATAACCTCATTGGCATTCATATTAGTAGATGTTCCCGATCCGGTTTGATAAATATCGATTGGAAAATCCTTATCATATTTACCTTCTACAACTTCTTCAGATGCCGCTATGATGTATTTAGCAATATCAGCATCAAGTTTCCCAAGATCCCGATTAACAGTAGCTGCGGTAATCTTTATATAACCCAACGCCTGTATAAAATGTCTTGGAAATGTGATACCACTTATAGGAAAATTATTTACGGCTCTCTGAGTCTGTGCCCCATAATATGCGTCTGCCGGGACTTTAATTTCGCCCATTGAATCTTTTTCTATTCTAAAATCACTCATGGTCTTAAATATTTTTTTAATGTGTTGATTGTATTGATTTCAAATATTTTACAAGAGAATATATCTGTGTCTTCGAATACGGCCCTTTAAATTTTTTCAAAAATCCGGGCATCATTTGTCTCTTTCTTTTGTCAGGTGTGCCCCTGGCTATTAAATTAAACAATTCTGTTCGTGATATTGATTCCAAATAATTTGTGCTGAATCTTATACCGGGATAATATTTACCCCTTTTCCGGTTCAAATCACCGTGACACATTTGACAGGATGCGGCGTAAAGTGCGGCTCCCTTTTTTCCAATTCCCGGTTTAACGTGACATGATCGACATTTACCCTGAAAAATAAGGATTTTATCCGATGCCGCTTTTTGCATCATTTTTTGGGATGACGGATGTTGAATTACGTTAAATTCCAAAATCAGTTTATGTTCCGGTTCATTATTTGCATTTGTACTAACACGAACTTCTTTCTCGATGAATCCAATTTTACCGACTGTATTAATGATCACGTGTATGGTACCTTGCTCACTTGGCTGAAATGTGCGTTTCTTAATATTTGCTGTAGTACAGCCACATGATGGAATGATCTTTTGGATAGTCAGTGGGCGATCTCCCACATTCTTAAAATGATACGATACACGCAACGTATCATTTTGAATGACATTCCCAATATTTTTCAGGCTGTTGGTATATTTTATCACCGGCCCCATATTTTTTTTCTTATTAGCGGGTAATAAATAACCGGTTAAATATACAACTTTCCGACGTTTTAAGCTGTCGTTTGTGACAAATGTTATAGACTCACGAAATTCACGGTTTACTTTTTGGGAGTCTGGTTTGAAACTAAAACTCATTTTCAGTCTCTCACCTGCTAAAATTTTAAATTTCGGATACGTAATGTGAATATTTTCAGGTTTGATGACAGAATCAACCTTAATGGGATAAGTGGAAGCATTCTGAATCGTAATGATCTTATTCACTTTTTGTCCTTTACTAACATCTCCTAAATGTACTGTTCCTTCTGAAAATGAGAGGCCGCCTATTCGGGATACATCTTTTCCAGTTAATGGCTTTGGCAAAACCATTCCTTTGATATATAATGGAACAGTAAAGGGTTTAGTATCAAAAGAAACGATTAAACGCTTTTTAAATCTGCCGGGTAATTTATTACTGTTGAATTGAACTTTTATCAAGCCGGTTTCTCCCGGTTTTATCTTTTTTTTAGGAAGGGAAAAAGTCGTACATATACATGAGGCATCGGCAGAAATTACCTGAATCCTTTTCTGACCTACATTTTTGAATTTAAATGAATAAGTCACGACATCCCCCTCTTTTATCACTCCAAAATTATGGGATGTTTTTTTAAAAACTACATTACCTTTTTTATACGCCAGTTTATAAGGCCCGGTAATCAAAATGATTAAAATTAATAATAAATGACTTCTTAGTTTTAAATGTAAACCGGTCATTATTTCTGCCCTTACCTACCGGTTCGTTAGCTCTTCAAATGAAAAATGTACCAATCTGTTTATTATCCAAAATTATTACTCTTTCAAACCAGATAATCAGAATATACTAAAAACATACTTCAATATAATATTCAAAAACGGATCATTTTTGAATCATAAAAACAAGATCTTATTGCGACTTTACCCAAAAATACTGTTTTATATGTTTTTTTAAATATGTGTTATTTATGCTTGTGGAACCGCTTCCCGTGATGAATAAAAAAGATGTTGTAATTAAAAATTACAACATCTTTTTTATTCTATATTATTTCAAGCTTTTCCTATACATGCGATATCTCTTTTCCACATGTCCACCAAGACGTTCGGCCACCCGAATCATATCAATATTATTTTCAAGAACCCATCCTAACTCCGAAGAATAGTATCCTTTTTCGCGACCGTTAACCGTCGCTTCGTAGTGAAATAGCGCATCAATTCCTTTTCCTTGATATTCTGGCAAAATACCCATCAGAGCTGTCCTGATTTTTGAAATTTTACGGCTATAATAGAGCAATTTAAAAATACCCGTTGGGAATAATCGTCCATTCGTGTGTTTTAAAGCCTGATTGAAATCCGGTAAAGCAATTGAAAATCCTACCGGTCTCCCATCTATTTCAGCCACATGAGCAATATCCGTATCAACAATAGTTTTTAAATCCTTAGCCAAATGCTCGAATTCTTCTTTCGACATTGGAGTAAAACCCCAATTCTTGGCCCAGGCTTTATTAAAAATTTCGCGAATAATTTTTACTTCATAATCAAAATTTTTCAGATTTACTTCACGAATTTTTAAGCTCGGAATTCTTTTCCTGACAATCTTTGATGCTCTTTTAAGTCGGTCGAAAGAAACGGTATCCTGATTGGCACGAAATGCAAGCAGATCCATTTCTTTTTCAAATCCGTATCCTGTAATGAGCTTATCATAGTAGGTTTTGTTATATGGCATCAAAATAGCCGGCTCATATTCAAAACCTTCAATTAAAACTCCGATTACATCAAGAGTACCCGGACTTGTGGGACCGATAACAGCATCGAGATCACGTTCTTTGAGCCAGTCGGAAGCCACCTTAAATAACAGGTTAGCTACCGATTGATTATCAATACATTCGAAAAATCCGAAGAAGCCAACATTTTCGTTTTGATACTCATTGTACTTTTTATTGTGCACTGCTGCAATTCTTCCGGCTACTTTACCGTTAGATTGCGCCAGGAATAACGCGATATCGGCGTCATTATAAAATGGATTTTTCTGGGTATTAATTAATACCTTCTGATCCATGTACAATGGGGGAATCCAGTTTTTATCACCCGCATAATGTATATACGGGAATTGCAAAAAAGTTTTTTCCTCCTTCTTAGTGGAGACTTTTACAATGCCGTTGACTTCAGGATTATCTTTCAAAATAAAATTCCTTTATGTTAAAGAATGACCATTTTTATCAATAATGCCGTTTTTAACACCAACTTTATAAAATGCTTCCAATATTCTATCTAGTTGTTCATCGGTATGAGTTGCCATGTAACTCGTTCGAACCAAAGATTGCCCTTTAGGCACAGCTGGTGGCACAACAGCGTTAACATACACACCTTCTTCAAATAAATCACGCCAAAATTCAAAACATTGCATAACTTCACCAATAACAACGGGTATAATAGGAGTCTGACTGTTCCAAACATTAAAACCAAGTTTTTTAAGTCCTTCTCTCATATAATCCGATATCTTACTCAGACGTTTTAACCGCCACTGTTCTTCCTGTAAAATTTCAAGAGATTTAAGCACGGTCATGACATTAGCCGGGGGCATTGAAGCACTGAAAATATGAGCTGGTGAGAAATGTCGTACATACTCAATGATTTCCCGTTCACCAACAAGGAAACCACCTAATGAAGCAAATGATTTGGAAAATGTTCCACTAACAAGATCCACCTCATCCAACAATCCAAAAGTGGAAGCAGAACCACGTCCCCCTTCTCCGATAACGCCAATAGCGTGGGCATCATCAAGATACAGTCGGGCGCCAAATTCACGAGCCAGATTCAATAGTTCAGGAACATTAGCCAGTAATCCGGACATGGAAAAAACGCCATCGCTGACGATTAATTTTCCGGCATCGGGATCGGCCCGTTCCAGTAGTTTACGCAATTGATCGATATCATTATGCTGATATCTGATCGTTTTGGCATTTGAACAAAGGGTACCCACAACAATACAGGCATGATTAT
>DATFMK010000001.1:0-6395 GCA_035267005.1 Balneolales bacterium | reverse complement strand
TAAAGAGATGTATAATCCCGATTACATCCGGTACGATACCGATTTGGAAGATGTCCTGAAGCAGCTTAAACCTGATAAAGTGTACTGCCTTAATATTGATCAGGCGGCTGGCATTAATAAAATGGGATACAAAACGAATATTGAAACCTTGTCTGATGCCCTGGTGTATTGCCGGACGATCAAATCGGACTGGGAGCTTGAACAGATGCGACATGCCGGTAAAATCACCAGCTTAGCCCATCGCGAAGTGATGAAAGCCATCAAACCGGGAATGCATGAATATGAACTCAAAGCTCTTTTTGATTACGTGCATATCAAACACGGAATGATGCAGGAAGCTTACACGGGCATTTTCGGAGGCGGAAAAAACAGTGCGATTCTCCATTATGTCGATAATGACGGCCCCATTAATGATGGTGATCTGTTTCTGATCGACGCCGGTTATGAATATAGAGGATATGCACATGATGTCACCCGCACCTACCCGGCCAATGGTAAATTTACCGAACTTCAGGCAGGCGTTTATGATGCTGTTTTAAAAGCTCATAAAAAATGTATTGAAGCAGCCAAACCCGGTGTTCAGATGGAAGAATTACACATGATGTCCGCAAGAATTATGATGCAGGGATTATTGGATATTGGTTTGATAAAAGGAGAACTCGATGAAATCATGGATAAAAATATCTTTGCCCTCTTTTATCCTCACGGCTTAGGACATTTTCTCGGTCTCGATACTCATGATGTGGGTGGTTATCCCAGAGGAGTCGATCATATTGACCGTCCGGGTATCCAATATTTACGTGTTCGCCGGAAACTCGAACCCGGGATGGTAATCACAATTGAGCCTGGGCTTTATATGGTTCCTGCTTTATTAAAACCGGCTCTTGAAAATGCCGATCAGGCCCGTTATTTAAATACAGATCTTTTGGAAACCATGTTCGATTTTGGTGGTATTCGCATCGAAGATAATATTGTGATCACCGAAGATGGATATGAAGATTTAACCGATGTACCTAAAGATCGTGATAAGATTGAAAAGCTGATTGGTTCCTGATCTTTCTGTCGGTGGATTTACGCGGATTTAAGCGGATTTATAAATGATCTTTCTCAGTTTATAATGGTAATTATGAGCGTTAATTTTAATGAATAGCTAACCCGAATTATCCACGTAAACAATAAGAAAAAAATACATATCATATTGTAATTTATTGTACTTATAATAAACAAATCGATCCTCAATTTTGAGGACACTCAAAAGAGCTGACAGGTTTTGAAAACCTGCCAGCTCTCATTTGTAAAATTGCCCTTAGAAACAGATCCGCATAGTTTCAGAAACTTTGCGGATCTGTTTTAGCCGAATCTCAAATCATTTAAACTTAACTTCTTATTTCACTTCAATTCCTTTTTTTGCCAGATACTTTTTCACTTTATTGATGTGATCTCCTTGTATTTCAATGGTTTTCTTATACCAGGTCCCTCCTGCTCCGCATTGTTTTTTCAGATCTTTTGCCATTTGTTCTATAACCTGCGGATTGTGTTGAATACCGGAAATCATGGTTACAACTTTTCCGCGCCGGCCTTTATCATCTAATTTTACGGTAACTGCCATAATTTTCTGTTTTATGCATTTTTAATTTCAGTTAAACCTGAACTTTTTTTGTGTTAATTGCAATTAGGATTCTTTAGTATTCCAGTCCTTTTAATAATCATCACGATAAAGAGTATATGATCATTCTGTAAGTTCGTAACTACAAAGCTGTTTTTTAACATTAGTTCGAAATAACAAAGGACATCTTAAACCGAATTATTCACGTTAATAATAAAAATAGCATGTATAATACTGTATATTAATAGTTTATGTAAATTTAAAGGATCTTCAATTTTGAGGACATTAAAATTTCTTAGTAAATAATACGGGTTAAAACAATATTTTAATACATTTCTATTAGTTTTGAAGATCCCCCCTCTGGTCGAAATAGCACTCAGTGTTATTGTTTCTCGCCATTAAATAAAAATTGACATTATCTCGAACTCGTTTTTTGAGCAAGAGATCTTATAAACGTTTATATGGGCAAAATAAACGATTACTTAGAACATATTATTTACTGTGAGATACCCTTCTTAATTTATTTATACTAAAATTAAACACAATTAAACAAATGCCCCATTTCTATTTTCAAGTTTCTCGAGAGAGACTTATTTTCTTTTCATCCTATTTGTCTCTACTGTCTTCATTCCTAAGTAACTATATATTTTCAATTGGGTAAATTATGAAAAGAATTCTACTGATGTTTGGGGGGTTATTGCTTGTTCCTGTTTTAATACAAGCTCAAAATTTAGATACGTTACAACTTAAAACTATTTTTTATCAACCTTATTTAGCAGGTGTTCGACCCGATTTTTCATATATCTCACCTGATGATCGAACTGTTTATTTTGAATGGAACGACTCCAGTTATACGAAAAAGGGATTATACGAGGCAAGCATAAAAGGGAAAAAGGTCATTAAAGCACCCAAAAATACTATTAAAAACGGAATCATCTCACCGGATAATAAGCACATAGCTTTCATAAGAAATCATAATGTTTGGATAGCAAATGCAGACGGGAAACATCAGCATACTTTAATAACAAGTCCTGCTAAGGAAGCTAATATCGTGTGGTCACCGGATAGCAAACGGCTTGCCTTTACTAAAAACGGCAATGTCTGGATCACCAATATCGATCAGCCAAATCTTAAACAGGTTACGAATATTAGTACCAAGCAGCCACATTATTCGATTGTTTCCTGGGCAGATCATGGAAAAGAACTCGTCCTTGAGCAGTATAATAATTCCAAACTAAGAGAATATTATTTCCCAGAATATGTACATAAATATGTACGACCGGGTGGAGAAAAACGAGGAATTTCCCCCGTCACGCTTTCGATCGCTCATCTCGATTCGAACAACGTTCAACAATTGATGAAAGGAAAGTTTTATTTCAGAAACATCGATGTGAGTCACTCTGGAAGATACCTGGCCGTTGACAAACTGGATACTCCCATGAAGCACCGGAATATCATCGTTTACGATTTACAAAAAGATACCTCACATGTTGTCTTTCGTGATTCCACTAAAGGCTGGATTGCCTGGGATATTACCGAGATGGAGTTCGCTCCTGAAAGCAATACATTAATGTTCACCTCTGAGCAATCAGGCTGGAATCAAATCTATACCGTTAATCCGAATGGTTCTGATCTCAAACAGCAAACTCACGGCGATTATGAAATTCCCTGGGCTAACTGGATAAACGATCATAAGTTTGTTTATGCTTCCACCAAAGTGAGTCCTTCTGAACGTCATATCTATACCCTTTCACTTAAAGATCATAAGGTGAAAGAACTCACTAAATCAACGGCATTTCGTCTAAAATTTCATTTGAGTCACGATCGGCGATACCTCATTTATCAAAAAACGTATTGGAATCAGCCCGAAGATCTTTATGCGCTGGATTTAAGGCATCCCCGTAAAGAAATACAATTGACTCACACTACGCCCGAACGTTTCAAAAAGCTCGATTGGGAAACACCGGAATACCGTCGTTTCACCGGACGCGATGGACATACCAAAATTTCAATGACCATTTTAAAACCGCGACATTTTCAGAAAGGAAAGAAATATCCGGTGATCGTTTTTGTTCATGGTGCCGGTTCTTTACAGGATATCTTCAAGGGCTGGTCGGAAGATTACCATCGGGAACATATGTTTAATCAGTACCTGGCCGATCATGGTTATGCCGTTATCAATGTCGATTATCGGCATAGTACCGGCTACGGACGTAAATTTCGCGAAGATGTTGTTGGCTGGCTGGGTCATTATGAAACTCATGACATTATAGATGCCTTGCGTGAATTGGGAAAAGAAGGTTTTGCTAATTTGAAAAAAGTCGGGATTTACGGTGGTAGTTATGGGGGATTCCTTTCTCTTTACACCATTAGTACGGAACCCAATCATTTTGAGGCGGCCGCAGCACTCAGAGCCGTGACCAATTGGAAAAATTACTATTATACGAATCCATGGTATACTCTGCCGCGTCTGGGTACTCCTGAAAAAAATCCTGAAAATTACCGTCGAAGTTCCCCCATATCCTATGCTGGTTCTTTAAAACGCCCTATTTTATTGTTGCACGGTTTACGAGACAATAACGTTGGATTTCAGGATGTTGCACAGTATATCCATAAACTTCTTAAAACCGGTCATCACAATTTTCAGTTCATGATGTATCCTACCGAACGGCACGCCTTCAAAAAAGACTATGACTGGTATGATGAATACAACCGGATTTTTCATTTTATGAATAAACACCTTAAATGAAAATTTTTATATTTCTTTATCGTTTTTAGAATAACTCGCCTGCTTCATGCAGGCGTTTTTATCTCTGACAAGGCGAAAATGGAGAACATTTTTTGTACCTTGTAAGATAAACCATTTGTATTCGCGCATTGATACATTTATTAAGTACTTATGTCAGATAATTATAAAGCATTAACCCGAAAATACCGTCCCCGTTCGTTTGATGATATCGTATCACAGGGACATGTGAGCAATACGTTAAAAAACGCCATTCAGCAAAACAGGCTTTCACATGCCTATATGTTTTGTGGTCCGCGTGGGGTCGGGAAAACGACCATGGCCCGGGTATTGGCCAGAACGGTTAATGAAATCGATGCGCAAATTGATGGAGAAGCACTCGGTAATACACTGAATATCATTGAAATTGATGCAGCTTCGAATAATAAAGTTGAGGACGTTCACCGCATACGGGAAACCGTTCGGATTCCCCCACAGAACGGCCGTTATAAGATTTACATTATCGATGAGGTTCATATGCTTAGCAAGCAGGCATACAACGCACTGCTTAAAACGCTTGAAGAACCTCCGGCACACGTCATTTTTATATTCGCGACAACCGAACCACAAAAAGTTCTTCCCACAATCATGTCGCGATGTCAGCGTTTCGACTTCCGGCGAATAAAAATCGAAGAAATTGTCAGCCGACTTCGCTTCATAAGTGATAAAGAAGGGATAACGGTTGATAACGAATCGCTTCATGTTATTGCACGCAAGGCGGATGGCGCTTTAAGAGATGCGCTCAGTATCATGGATCAGGCCATTGCTTTTTGTGGACTCGATATCAAGCACGAAGAATTACTACGAGCACTAAATGTGGTCAGTTCCGAACGGCTGTTCCGTTTAATGGATATTGTCAAAGCCAATGATTCCGATGCCGGATTACAGCTCATCGATGATTTATTACAGGAAGGTCACGATATACAGGAGTTTTTGGTCAGCCTGACCGAGCATTTGAGAAATCAGTATCTGGCTATCAGTGGGAATAGCATGCATTTGATTGAAGCTTCCGAAGAGATGAAAAGCCGCTATAAAAACGCCGCTTCCGATTTCAGCGAAGATGATTTGATGAGAATGCTTCATATTGTCAATGAAACACAGTACAAAGTCAGAGAAGCTCCGCAGCCCCGTATACAATTGGAAATAGCCATCCTGAAACTGATCCATATGCAGAAAACGGATGGTCTGAAGCATTTGATCGCCGAATTAAAGAAATTGCAAGTATCAGGCATTAATATACCGGGTTCAAAAGCCAATACGACAACGGAATCGAAAACAGCGGACCGCTCACATAATCAGTATTCGACTTCCAAACCAACTGACTCCCCCAATAATTCCGCAGTTCAGCCTTCTCAGCCGGGAACGAGGGGAAAATCTTCCGAATCATCACAGAATAAAAACGCTGGAATATTCGGCAATCCCTCATTGAAAAATCAGACCAAAAATAAATTATCGTATGTCAGCCAAACTCTGCATCAGGGAGCTTTATCTGATTCAAACAATACCAAGAAAGACGATAAAGAACAGCATGTAGGGAATATTTCCGGTAATCTGGCCCTGGCACCAAATCCAAAAGATCAGGAGCAGAACCTAAATCAGGATTCAGAAGATGACTCCATTACTATTCAGGAAGGTCCGCTTTACTTTCATGATATAAAAGAACACTGGCCGAAATTCCTCTCGAAAATTGAACAACAGGGACATTTTTCACAAGTCATTTTAATAACTTTAAAACGGCTTGTTCCTTCCGATTTTAAAAATGGTAAACTTGAACTGGTTTGTAACGACGAATTTCACCGTAATATGGTGGAAGAAAATCAGCGTGAACTACAGCGCCTATTGCGCAAATATTTTAAACGCCCTATTTCATTATCTTGTATCTTGAACAAGAGCAATAATCGTCAGGAATCTTATGATCCATACACTCGTTTCAAGAAACTCCAGGAAAAAGATCCTGTGGTGAGAACCATCGTCGAATTATTTGGTGCAGAATTAGAATATTAA